>CAYGGD010000204.1:0-1527 GCA_964349315.1 uncultured Muribaculaceae bacterium | reverse complement strand
GCTAATTAGCTCTGCAACGAACCCGGCCAGGAAAAGCTGCATCCCGACTATCAAGGCAACAAGCGAAATGTAAAATAGCGGCTGATCTGTAACAGGCCTAAACTGAAGCCCTTTAGCCTGTGAGACCAGTTTGTCGACTATAAGATATCCTGAGGTCATTCCACCGATAAGGAATGTTAAAGAACCAATCAGTCCGAAAAAGTGCATCGGTTTTTTACCGAATCGTGATAAAAACCATAATGAGAGTAAGTCGAGAAATCCGTTTGTAAAGCGACTCATCCCAAATTTGCTTTTTCCGTATTTCCTTGGCTGATGTTTAACTGCTTTTTCGCCAATTCGGGTAAATCCGGCATTTTTACACAGATATGGTATATATCGGTGCATCTCTCCATAAACTTCGATATTCTTAACAACCTCTTTTCGATATACTTTCAGCCCGCAGTTCATATCATGAAGCTTAATTTTAGTTACGGCTCTGGCTGTGGCATTGTATAATTTTGAAGGGAGATTTTTTCCAAAGAAGCTATCGTGACGCTTTTTTTTCCAACCGGAAACAAGGTCGAGATTTTCACTCTTTAACATCGATACTAACTCCGGAATCTCCTCGGGACTATCCTGCAAGTCGGCGTCCATTGTAACTACATAACTGCCCTGAGCCATTTCAAAACCGCAGAATAGAGCAGCTGATTTGCCGTAGTTTCTCCTGAAGCTTATTGCTTTAACGGGAAATGACTTTTGTAATTCTTCTATAATATCCCATGATGAGTCGGTGCTGCCGTCATCAATAAAAATAAGTTCATACTGATAGTTTTCAGATTTCAGAGAGTTGTCTATCCACATAACGAGCTCTCTGAGTGACTCTTGTTCGTTATATACCGAAATGACAATTGAAATGTCCATATTGCTAAAAGGTATTTATACTGAAGGCGTGTCGCTGAAAAAATCCCCTTTTTTTGTGTAGTTTGCAATTATCAGTGAGGCAATAAAACCGAAAAGTGAATAGTATACAATTGAGGCAGCAAACATTATCTGAGGTAATTTTGCCTCTAGCATTAAAAGATTCTCAACTGCCTCAGGATCGGAAGAGAGCATTATCATAGCTGCTTCCATTTGTTCTGCTATACTGTCGGGAAAAAGAACGGAGTAGTGAAGGAACATGTACCCGGCGCATATTACAGAAGATAGAAAACTTGTAAGGAACCCGAAATAAAGGCCGTTTTTATAAGTAAAAAGATCAAATTGCTGTGAGTAATCTTTAATGAAACTTAGTAGCAGCCACAGAGTGACAAAAAGCTTTCCGGCCCAAAGAATTAAAGTAACTGCAGTCGGAAGTTCAAAGACAGTTTGAATAAGCGTGTAGACAATTGTTACAAGAGCAAGCAGCAATCCGCTTGTTGCAGCTGCGCTCCATTTATTTGGTTGCATAGTTTATTGGTTATCAGGGTTAGTTTTTGTGAGTTAGTAATTCAAAATTAGACAAAATATGTCTCTCTACAAAATTTAGCTAAATTTAATATAATTATTAAC
>CAYGGD010000203.1:0-1530 GCA_964349315.1 uncultured Muribaculaceae bacterium | reverse complement strand
CCGTAACAAGTATATTCACTATGGTGCGTTATTTTTTAAATATTCATATAAGAACACTTGAGGCATTACTTTATTCTGCCTAATAATTTGTTTAGAACTACTTAAAGTTATTCACTTGGGGGGGGAACATGAGTCGAACTGCTGAAAGGCGCCATTGATCTTTTTCCTTCTTAAATGCACAAGTTGCGAGAGCTTTCCAGAACGGTTCCTCGTTTTCTGAAGCTCCCTCTCGGACAAACATAACAGTGCCATCAACAATTGCTATATCTTCTTTAAGGAATCTGAAGCGCTGTAATGTGCTTATATGTCTATACCCAGATGGAACAAACTCGAATGTATTTGTAACTTGTTGCTGGATCTCATTTCGATCCTTTGATAATACACCAGTAGTCCATAGAAAGTCTGCATCTTCTTGAAAAAAATCAATATACGCAGCAACATCCCTTTTATCGTAGGCAGCATCAAGGTCCGCCATCACTTGTTTGATGGAAGTAATATCAGTAGATTGTTTTTTGTTAAGATTCTGAGAGACAGCAGGCATGGTTGCCACCATAGAGAATCCTAAGAAAATCATAATGAACCATGTTGTTTTCATTGTTCTAAGGTTTTATTTGTCATCTAAGTTCGATCTTTATTGGATAACAGATTTTTCTCTGCGTCCCAAAGATTGTTCTCTGTGTGCCAACATCAACAAATGTCAGTCCTGATTCATTTACGACTCCAGGACGCATTGAGCGCAATCCACCCACCTCCATTACCACGTCTTTTCAAAAACAAAAACCCCTTTCGGGGGTGCTTGCTTTCTGCTTGATCGTGGAGCTGGCGGGAGTCGAACCCGCGTCCAGGCAAGGCGACCATATGCTTTCTACATGCTTATCCTGCCTTGATTGTCGGGAGTGACCAGGTGGCAGACATCCGAATCACTCCTTATCTCCTTTGATTTCACCGTCAGGCCGGAGAGACCATCAGGCTATCCCTGAATTGCGTGCGCTTCCTGATCGGGTTGGTACTGGGCATCACCGCCCGGGAAACGTCTCGTCCCAACACCTTGTGCCGGGATTAAGCATAACCTACTTAGTTCGGTTACGCAGCAAGAGCGTAGTTATTCTCGCCTGTTGTTGTTTTGAGACACAAGTTAAAGAGATGCGTCACCCTACTCTGCATGCTTACATACCACCGCGGCTTGCTGTCAAAACCAGGTCAGCCCCATTTGATACATTACGCAACGCAAAAGTACTCAATATTGCGTTGCTGTGACAAATATCTGCTCAAAAACCGGGCCGAATTCTTATCTTCACACCAGTACTCAAAAATTAAGATATGGAAAAGAGAGTGAAGGTGGGCATAATACGTGAGACGAAGATCCCGCCAGACAGAAGGGTACCGCTTACCCCTGCACAGATAGTTGAACTCAGAGAGAAATACCCGTTCGTGGACTTCTTCGTGCAACCCTCTGACATAAGATGTTACACCGATGAAGAGTATAAATACCTGAAGATACCGCTGCGCGAAGACCTCAGTAACTGTGAC
>CAYGGD010000202.1:0-1572 GCA_964349315.1 uncultured Muribaculaceae bacterium | reverse complement strand
GCAAAAGAAAATCCAAACATAAAGCACAAGGCTTTATTGGCTAAAGATCATGTGGGAGTCTATTCAGAAAAGTGTGTCAAAGACATATTAATAACAATAATATCTTTGCCACATGAAAAAAAAGAAGACACAACGATTAGAAGACTTAATACCTGATTCACATCAGAGAAAAGAGGTTTTATCTCGCCTTTATAATGGCGATCCATTAATGGGTAAGGGAGGCGTTTTTACAGAGATGCTTCAAGCCTTAGTAAATGCAGCTATTGAAGGGGAAATGGATGCTTCATTAGAACAAAGCAAAATTGACAATCCGAAAGATCGAAGGAATGGCTATACATACAAAACAGTAAGGAGTACAGCTGGTTCATTGGATATAAAAACCCCTAGAGACAGAAGCGGAGAGTTCAGCCCACAAATTATTGGCAAATGGGACCGAGAACTGCATAGCGGACTTGACAATGTCATATTAAGTTTATATGCCAGAGGTCAATCAGTTGAAGACGTTAAGCGACAGCTTATTCAAATTTATGGAGTAGATATTAGCCCAGGTACAATAAGCGCCATAACAGACCGTATTTGGCCAGAAATATTAGAGTGGCAACAACGCCCATTATCTGGATGCTATGCAATAATTTATCTTGATGCAATACACTTTAAAGTTCGCGAAGACGGGAGGGTAATTAGCAAAGCTGTTTATACATGTTACGGAACAACAGCAAATGGTAACAGAGATGTATTAGGCTTGTATGTGAGCGACTCCGAAGGAGCCAGGCAATGGGGTTTAATTCTAGAGGATATAAAGCGACGAGGCGTTGAAGATGTTATGTTTTTTTGTGTAGATGGCTTAAAGGGGTTTAAAGAAGTTATTGAAGATGTTTTTCCAATGTCCACTGTTCAGAGATGTATAGTGCACATGGTGAGGTCTTCTACTCGCTTTGTTAGCTATAAAGACATTAAGGCTATCTGTTCAGATTTGCGAAAAATCTATACATCTGCAAACAGAGAACAAGCAGAATCTGCACTATTGTCATTTGGCACTCAGTGGGATAAAAAATATCCCGAAATCAAACCAAAGTGGGAGCTTAACTGGAATGAATTAATGGCATTTATGGATTTTTCGGAGAATATTCGCAGAATGATTTATACAACAAATCCAGTAGAAGCAATTCACAGAATCATGAGGAAAATCACAAAATCTAAAGGTGCATGGTCAAACGAGAAAGGACTCATCAAGCAGATATATTTAGCATTACAACACAATGAGAAATCATGGAAAAGAACAGGGTTTAACTGGGTATCAATCCAAAGAGAGCTTATAGATAAATTTGCAGATAGATATGAAAAATACATTTAAATTAAATTCGCTATTTTTGCAAGGCATGGCTCTTCGGCCTACGGCCTTCGAGCCATGCCTTGCAAAAAAACAATCAAAAAGTTAAAATGACACACTTTTTTGAATACTCCCGATTGCACTTCTAAAATTTTTAAAAGTTCTATAACCTCTACCTGATAGTTTTACTTCTTGAATTTTGCCGTTTAATCTTTCTGCCATTGCATTATTATAGTTTGATA
>CAYGGD010000201.1:0-1604 GCA_964349315.1 uncultured Muribaculaceae bacterium | reverse complement strand
ATGTAGATTATTTCTTTTATTTGACAAAAGTAGACTAAAATGGTTGTTAATACAAATGATGCCCCGGAACAATTAAGCCTATCTCTCAATAGCTAATTTTAATTGCAAAAAACAGGGCTTCCGGATTCATACCTGACAGCCCTGTTATATATCTTAGAAGTATCTACATCCCATCCCCGTAAGTGACTACAGGAATAAAGGAGAACTCTGCTTTATTATTCGAAATATTAAGCGTTTCGTCGTACGCACCAAACTTTAGTTTAAGCTGCGTAACAGTTGATGGAATCACTAGAGTGAGTTTAAGGTTTGTGCTCATATCGTGATAAACATTATATAGCTTACTGCCGTCGGGAAGTGTTATTGTAAGAGTGTTCTTCACAGGAACAACTGTTGGAAGTCCGGTAATTGAAACCTCAACATTTTTGCTTGTAGACCAGTTAAAACTGTCGGGAACCTTAGCATCGGCCAGCTTGGTTACATCCTTGGGAGTGGTTCCGGGATTCGGCAGGTTTTGCTTAACGCACGACAGAAGACCAAGGGTTGAGATCAGTATAATCAGAGTTATGTTTTTTGTTTTCATCTTTTTCATTTTTAAAATTACCGATTCCGTTAATAAATTTTTGAAGCATCTCTGTAGCCGGGAAGATTCATATACCAATCCGGGAATTGAGCCCCGCCGGAAACAGCCCACTCTGTAAAGTGCAGATGGCCAAGGTCAATTGATACTTTTTCAATCGGGTAGTCAAATCCCTGAATCACATCTATTGCCCAAGGAAGATTATTTACGGTCTTATAATACCTGCCTGTAGCCGGATTTGAACTATCGTCTTTAGTCCCAAACAGGCCTGTGCTGGCAAGTGAAGATGGATATCTGTCCGGCAGATGGACCTCCTTACCTCTCTCCCGGTTTATAATCATATAAATATTGAAAAGCGCAGGATTAAGCTCTGCTAGAGTTAGTGTTCCTCCGGGAGGATTAACTCCGTTATTGATAAAGGTTGTTACAACCTGTTTACTTTGAGGCATAATGTAAGGTGCAAGCCTCTCTGTGTTTATTCCTATTCCAACTCCCGGCTTTGACATTATATTAAAGAAATTGTCAAAAACTACAATGTTTGCATAGGCTTGACCCGACTCCGCACCATTTGAGGCCATAGTAAAAGAACCCGGAGCATTGCCTGTAACATTTGATATTTTATTCGGGGCAATTCCGTCAAGCTGGTATGCAAGGCCATTATTGTAGATTGCACCTGATGCTCTTAGCATAAATGTACTTATGAGCTCTACAACTTTGCCCTCACCGTTTGTAACGGTATTGAAGTTATAGCCAACCACCAGGTCATTAAAGTCATAGTCCCCTTTTGCAGGCCAGTTATCTTCAAAAGCAAGTGTCCCGAATTGTGAAAGCCCGGGGTAGTAACTGTTGTGAGAACGGTAAGGATCACTTGGGTATTCGTCCTGAGTGTCAGGGACCCCATCTCCGTCGGTGTCTGTTGGAACATTCAATGGTAGAGGATTACACGAGTTTGCAGGGTTTGACCAGTATGTTCCGGGAAAAACATAGTCATCTGACAAGACTCTTCCGTTTCCTCCCTGTCCCAAAT
>CAYGGD010000200.1:0-1624 GCA_964349315.1 uncultured Muribaculaceae bacterium | reverse complement strand
GTTTATGTTACTGGCAGATGGTTTTTTGTTGCTTTATTAATGCGATTGGTTCCAAACTTTATTTTTGAACGGCTTAAGCTCTGATTTTTTTATTAATTTTGTCGTATATCAAATTTTTATGAAAGAGTTTTTAAAGGATATCTCCTTTTGTATTCAAAGAGGCAAAATAGATCAGCAAACACCATATCCTCCTGATATGAAAGGGTTACCCGGAGCGGACGAACTTACGGGTGAGGCTCTCAACTCAGGCATCTCTGCTCATGATATACTTAATGAAGCTATGATTCCTGCTATGGGTATAGTTGGGGAGCTGTTCCGGAATAAAAAATTATTTGTACCGCAGGTTCTTATGTCCGCTAAAGCCATGAATAAGGCGATGGTTCATCTTAAACCCTATTTTGCTTCAGGTGCATTGAAGCAGAGAGGGGTTTTTGTCATTGGTACTGTAGCCGGTGACTTACACGATATTGGCAAAAATTTAGTCTCTATGATTATTGAGGGTGCCGGATGGAAGGTTGTCGATTTGGGGGTAGATGTCACTTTTGAGCAATTTGTAGAGGCATCACTCGAATATTCAAATTCCGTTATTGGAATGTCTGCTTTGCTGACAACTACAATGGAGTCGATGGAAAAAGCGGTAGCTGAGGTGAAAAAGGCTAATCCGCATCAAAGAATTATTGTTGGAGGAGCTCCTCTTAACAATGAATTTGCAATGAAAATCGGAGCAGATCTTTTTGCCCCCAATCCCCAGAGTGCTGTTAACTATCTTAATCAGATAAGTGCCGGGAACTAATGACAAATATCCCTTTATACATTGTTTCTGGATTTCTCGGAAGTGGTAAAACTACATTTCTTAAAAGAGTTTTGCAGAGATACGGCAGAGAGATGAAAATAGGTATTGTTCAGACTGAGTTTCCTCTCTCCAGTGTAGATTACGGCTTTAAAGATTACTCTGATATTTCCTTTGCTCTGCTCGAAATCAACAGAGGCTCTGCCTCGTGCATAACTATTTCCCCCGATTTTTGCAACACATTCAATAGATTTACAGATAGCGAAAAGCCTGATATTATTTTTCTTGAAACATCCGGCCTGACCAACTTAGCTGACATTATTAATATGTTAAATTCTTCACTATTAAAGGAGAAGATATCGCTAAAAAAAATTTATACTATAATTGATGCCTCCAGATTCGATCAGGAAGTCACCTTTTTGAAATCTCTGAAAAATCAGATCAGGATTTCTGATGTCGTAGTTATAAACAAATACGAAAAACTAAACAGACTTGAATCTCGCGAAGTTATTCTTGATAGCCATATTTACAAGAGAATTGAAAACTGGATTTTCTCTCTTAATCCTTTTGTTACAATAATTCCTGCAATAAACTCAGCATTGCCTGATAGCGAGATGCTCTTATTCGAAAAAACACAAAACATTTCCGGTAATAGCTCTTTGATAACAAAGGTGATGGTATCCTCTGCTATTTATAATGTTTCGGATATACTTTCAATGGAGAAAAGATTAAAAATCGGTGAACGAGCTTTGGGTTACATCAGAACAGATAGTGAGAATATTGCTTTTTTATGTACTAATGGGATATCTCGAAAAGATGTTTAGTCCGCGCCGA
>CAYGGD010000199.1:0-1630 GCA_964349315.1 uncultured Muribaculaceae bacterium | reverse complement strand
ACTATATAGTATATACCTACCACTATAAAAACAACCGAAACTGCCCTTTTAAACCACTTCTCAAACACTTTTACATTTGAGTAAAAGTTCCCGATATTAGCCATACTATAAGCTATGATAACAGAAGTGACAATTACAGGCAACCCTGTAGCTAACGAAAACACAGGAGGCAGTATTAGGCCCGAGAACGATACCAGAGTCATCGGAATCAATACCCCGAAATATAGCACCCCGCTAAAAGGACAGAATGCCAGAGCAAACACCACCCCCAGGAAAAAGGCATTCAAATATCCCTTTTTATGGTTATTCTCATTAATTGTGGGTTGAAGTTTGTCCAAAAAAGGAATTTTAAAATTTATCAACTCCAGCATCAGCACTCCGGCAATAACCATAGCCATACCTAGCCACAAACCCCCGATGTTCTGCAAAAGCCGTATAATTTTAAGCTGACTCGCACCGAAATAGAGCAGCAATCCCAGAGCTGTATAACTGAACATCCTCCCAAGGGTATAAAAAATGCCGTTAAGCAAAACGGTACTCTTTTTCGATATATTCTTACTCAGATAAACCGTAGCTGTAATGTTTGTTGCAAGAGGACAGGGACTTATTGCTGTCATCAGCCCCAACACAAAAGCGGCCAGAATCGGTAATTCATTTTTATAGGCCTCAACCAGTTGTTGTAAATACTCCATATAAAAGGCAACTTAACAGAAACAATTACAGACGATTATTAATTTCGTTTATCAGCAGCTCTACCAACACCTCACTGTTGTTAACCGCATTTGCAAATGCCTCCCCAGTTATATCGGAAAAATCTTCTCCTTTCGAAACAATCAGACCATTCCACGAAACATTGTACCTCTCTACCAAAGTGCTGTTAGCCCTCTCATCCGAAAGAAGCGGAAGAAACACAACATTATCGTTAGCACCAAAATATGTCTCAACTGTCTCTTTAACCACATTCTCTACAGCATTACATGTCATACACCTTTGTTTACCATGAAAATAGTAAACATAAACCGTTGCATCATCACTTACAACCTTACCACCTTCATTTTCGGCCGAACCGCCACAGGCAAAAAACACAAATGAGACCAGAGCCAAAAGGAAAAACTTTTTCATTTTCTTAAAATTTTAATTTGTTTCTATTTTTTTAATTGATTTTTATAAAACTGATAAAAACCATCTTTTATCTCATCTCTTATACGGATAAACTCCTTATAAATAAACTCTTCACTCCCGGTTACTTCAGAGGGATCTTCAAAACCGATATGAAGGCGGTGCTTAACTTTTCCGACAAACACCGGACAACTCTCATTTGCCCCGCCACAAACAGTAATAACATAGTCCCACTCCTTATTAAGATAGATATCTACACTGTCTGAAGTGTGACCCGAAATATCAACGCCGGCCTCCTTCATTACCTCAACCGCCTTAGGATTCAGTTTTCCGCTGGCTTTGGTGCCGGCAGAAAAAACATCCAGTGAATCATCAAACGACTGCAAAAAACCATGAGCCATCTGGCTCCTGCAACTATTTCCGGTACAAAGTATTAATATTTTCATCTCCAATATTTTAAAAGTTACAATTGTCAATATTATTTCTGTTCATATTGTCCATACTCTCAAAC
>CAYGGD010000198.1:0-1635 GCA_964349315.1 uncultured Muribaculaceae bacterium | reverse complement strand
GCAGAAAAGACGTATTTAAGGGAACAGGCACTTTATAACAGTAAAGCCATCTCTTTGCACGAATATCAAAAGGCCAGGACAGTTTTTATTACTGAGGGGCGTCAGCTGGAGTCTGCTAATGAGGATATTGGAACATACTTATCGGAAATAATAAGAGGAGAACAATCAATTCTTGGCTTACAACTGGACAAAGAGGAGACTTTAAGCCGGCTTCAAAGGGCAGTCGATTCAGATTTATCGTTGCTGTTATCATCTATTACCCATTGGGAGCAAAATAATTTGTTTTTAAGCCCTGTTGACGGAGTTGTATCTTTTACCGCTTTTTGGCAAGAGAATCAAAATGTTTCGGAAGGGGATATTGTTTTTACTGTAATTCCTGAGGTTAAAAGTTTTATAAGCGGAAAAATTTATATGCCTATGGCTGGTGCTGGTAAGGTAAAAGTGGGGCAAAAAGTAAATATTAAACTGGAGAGTTATCCGTACATGGAGTATGGAATGGTGCAGGTTAATGTAGGATCAGTGTCGCTTTTACCTGCAGCAATGGGAAACAGCAGAGTTTACATTGTAAGTGTCGACTTTCCGGAAGGGCTGATTACCAGCTATTCGGTTAAGTTGAATTTCGGAGAGGAGATGCATGGTGTTGCTGAGATTATCACAGACAACTCTTCGCTTTTACGGAGAGTCTTTAATCCTTTCAGACATTTAGTAAAAACCCATTTATAACGAAAATTATGAGTGCAATATATACGCTTTTAGTTCTATCTATTTTTTCTGGTATGGTAACTAGTATTGTTGCGTATATTATCCATAATTCAAGATGGCACTTAAAGTGTAAAAAAAGCTCTTTTGAATTTGCAAATCTGGTTTTAACCAACATATATCAGTTTAATGGCAAGTTGTTTTCTCCGGTTTCGGTGTCGATATCTGTTGCAACATGCATTATTCTTGGTAACATCATATTTATTGTGTTTTACTGCGATATAAACACTCTTGGTCTGATTGACGCACTACTTATTTTCTCTGTTATTACAATAGTAAGAACCCTCTTTTTATTTATCGTATATAAGTTTTTATACAACCAAAAAATATTATCAGATTAACGGTATTCTCTTTTTTTGTATATTTGTGCCGTATGAAAAAGAGAATTCAACAACTTTCCGTACTTATTTTGGCCTTTAGTTATCTGATAGCCAGTACGGGGTTTGGTGTGCACGAATGTCTTAAAAACGGTTCGGTAGATATTCTTATTATTAAAAGTGATCTGGAGTGTTCAGAAATCCATAGTCACTCTTGCTGTGTGTTGCCGGAATGTGAAACAGAATCACATGACGAAAATTGTTGCAAGACAGAACTTTATCTTTTAGATTCTGATTATCAGTTGCCGGAGATCTCTTTGCCTGCATTTTACCCTACTAATGTTTTTAATGCTCTTTTTTATCTTTCTTTTTCAACAGCAAAGGATTCTCTGAGATGGAATGATTTCTTATTATTCACAAGCTTAAGGGATGGTCCTGCCCGGTTGTGGTGCGGGGTAACTTTTTTTGCCTCCAATTCTCAATGGAGATTGTAATTATGTTTTGCCGTAA
This sequence comes from uncultured Muribaculaceae bacterium, assembly GCA_964349315.1. Taxonomy (GTDB): domain Bacteria; phylum Bacteroidota; class Bacteroidia; order Bacteroidales; family UBA932; genus Bact-08. The sequence goes on along the minus strand of CAYGGD010000198.1, from coordinate 49 downwards.
AAATCATAATTATTAATCTTAAATTTTCATTTATTTATGACATATAAAG
>CAYGGD010000197.1:0-1635 GCA_964349315.1 uncultured Muribaculaceae bacterium | reverse complement strand
TCCAAAACAGGGTAGTGGGGTTCGCTAAAGCCGAATTTTCTGTAGAGTTTCTCTCCGTCCTTTGATGTATGGAGAGAAATTTTGCTTATTCCCCTACGCCCGGCCTCATCAATGAGTTCCTGGAGGATAACTGCCGAGTACCCTTTTCTTCTCTCCTCTGGGAGGGTGTACATATTAAGTATGTCTCCCTCAAGATATAACGGCTTGTTTGCATCTCCTGGAATTTTCTTAATAACCATTGCCCCAAAGCTTACGACCTTCTCACCCTGCAGCGCCATATATGCAAAGAACCGCTCTCCCTGCATAGCCTCACTGAAGTACTCATTAAGCCCCATTTCAAGCTCTGCTTTGTACTCCGGCGAAAGCTCTCCCTGCATCTCTTCCAGATACTCTATCCTGTATTTTGTTAGAAGCTCTATCTGCTCCATTCCAATTTTTTGTAGGGTTATGTTCATTAGAATAAATATTTTTTCAAAGTTACTACAAATTGGCGCGGAGATTATTTTCCTCACGATATTTTCTGGAGATATCAAGAGCTTTATTCCCGATGTAAAGTTTCTTAGGTGTAATTTTGGTTATATGGGATCTGTTTACAAGATATGAGCGGTGTATTCTAATAAATCGGGAATCAAGTGCCATTTGCCAGTTTGAGATATTCCTCTTTGTTCTGTATGATGTATCAGTATTTGTTCTTATCCACACCTCATCGTCACAGGATTCAATATAAACGATTGATTCAATTTCGATTGAGATCCTCTTTCTGTCTGATGTAAATTCAATGTATTTTGACTTTTTAATATCTGTCATTGATTTAATTCTGCTTTCAAGCAGCTTCTCCAGTGATAAGAATGCAATGATTATTAGCCATATAAAAAAGGGATTAAAAACTAAGTCTGCATTTTTTTCAGACATATAGTTGATAAGATAGATGTCAACCAGGATAATACATAGGTATTCGATTATCAGTACAGCAAATGCCAGACACATTATGTGGAACACCCCTCTCAAGCGTTTAGTGAACGAAATATCTTCGATGAAAAATTTTGCTGTTATAACTCCGGGCAGTGTTGCTACCGAAAGCATAAGCGCAGATGAGTATCCATCTGCGGTGCTCATGAATACACCGCTCAGCAAAAAAGTCACGAATACCCAGTATAGAAAATTGATAAAACCGTTCATACCATAAAATTAGATCATTTAAATCAACTTCACTTCCAATTTTAACTTAACATTCTAAATTTCGATTAAACAGCGGGTTTTTGCACCCGGATGAGGGGTTTTGTAAGGCACAACAGGAGGTAATCTGTTAAGAATGAGGTTAACTTTGCTATAACCTTTTAAAATTATTATCATGTCAATCAGATCATTGTTTCTTGAAGGTGGAGTCTTTGGAATGACTCTGCTCACCATAGTATTAATCCTGATTATTCTTGCTGCTTGGAAAGCTCCGGCCTGGGTAAAGGAACTTGGTTTAATTGCCCTTATGACCGGAGTTTTATGGACGTTTAGTGGTTTTTACCAGATTAGTGACATTGTTGCCGATAATCCGGGAATCACTCATGATGTTATATTCGGAGGTGTAAGAGTAAGTTTAATACCCTTTTTTTACGGAGGGTCAATCTATTTGGCGTCTCT
>CAYGGD010000196.1:0-1664 GCA_964349315.1 uncultured Muribaculaceae bacterium | reverse complement strand
TATTATTATATTTGCCTTTATAAAATATAGTTAATAACAATATTTTCCTATGAAGAATATATTAATATTAGGAGCAGGTACAGCCGGAACCTTAATGGCAAACAAACTCAGGAAGAAACTCTCTCCCCGTGAGTGGAGTATAACAATTATAGATGAAAACAGAGAGCACTACTACCAACCCGGGTTTCTCTTTATACCATTTGGTATCTACAACAGAGAAGATGTTGTTAAGCAGAAAACGAAGTTCATTCCAAAGGGTGTAAATGCAATCTTCTCCAAGATAGAGAAGATCCTGCCCGCAGAGAACAAAGTATTAGTGGAAGGAGATCAAGCTTTCAGCTACGATTTTCTGATTATTGCTACAGGAACAAGGGTTGCACCGGAAGAGACTCCCGGCCTTTTGGGCAATCTCTGGTATAAAGATATTTTTGACTTCTATACAGTTGAAGGAGCGGTCGCGCTGGCAGAGAGGATAAAAAATTTCAATTCAGGTAAAATAGTGGTAAACATTACTGAATTACCTTTTAAGTGTCCGGTGGCTCCACTTGAATTTATCTTTCTTGCAGATAGTTACTTTAAAAAAAGAGGGATAAGAGACTCTGTAGAGTTAACACTCGTTACACCACTTCCCGGTGCCTTTACAAAACCGATAGCAACAAAGATGCTAAGTGGTCTTATGGATGAGAAGGGGATAAAAATTGTAACCGATTTTAATGTTGCAGAGGTTGATAATGAGGGGAAAAAAATTCTCGATTACGAAGGTAAGTCAGTTGATTTCGATCTGCTTGTAACAATACCTACCAACAAGGGTGCCGATATGATTGAGAGAAGCGGAATGGGAGATGACCTTAACTTTGTCCCGACAGACAAACACACTCTTCAGGCTGTAGGATATGAAAATATCTTTGTTCTTGGAGATGCTGCAAATCTGCCTACATCAAAAGCAGGCTCTGTAGCACACTTTGCAGGAGATTTTCTTGAGGCGAACCTCTTAAGTGCAATCAAGGGAGAGCCCCTAAATGCAAAATTCGACGGTCATGCAAACTGCTACATTGTTACATCAGACACAAAGGGGACACTTATAGATTTCAACTACGATACCGAGCCCCTTCCTGGCCGCTACCCATATATTATAGGTCCATTTGGGCTACTTAAAGATACAAGGCTCAACTACTATGGTAAACTCTTCTTCAAATGGATGTACTGGAATCTGCTACTTAGAGGACACGACCTTCCGGTAACATCTCATATGTCTATGTGTTGCAAGAAGAGACCGGATTAACCTCCTTTTATAATATAAAACTAATAATCAAATAATTAAAAAAAGAGATATGGCACAAAAAAATTACGCAGGTCAAGAGATTGATGTCAATGATGAGGGTTATTTTACAAATTCATCTCAATGGAGCAGAGAGGTTGCCTCTGCAGTCGCTCTTGAAGAGGGCATAGAACTGACTGATAAGCACTTTTTGGTTCTTGAATTTCTCAGAACAAGACATAGTTCGGGAGATGCGCTCTCAATACGATCAATAAATAAGTCCGGAATAGTAGATGTTAAAGAGTTTTATGCTCTTTTTCCCGGCGCACCTTTAAAAAAGGCAACAAAAATTGCCGGGATACCAAAACCAAGCAGTTGTATTTAATATAAAAAATCAAATTATGAC
>CAYGGD010000195.1:0-1719 GCA_964349315.1 uncultured Muribaculaceae bacterium | reverse complement strand
GTTCTGTAGTCATATCTTTCCATGTACGGTTTACCACTGTCGGGTACCATGCTCCTCTAAACTCTCTTTTGGGAGCATTCTCTCCAAATAGAGGAGAAAACTGTAACATTAAAAAAATAACGGAAACAAAAAGTGATTTTTTCATGTCTCTATCTTTTTAATAAGGCCATTAATACTATCGTCCAGAATATCAAGAACCCTTTCAAAGCCGTCATAACCACCATAATAGGGATCCGGAACCTGAGATATATTTAAAGATGCGGAATAATCGGTCATTTTGGAAATCTTTAAAAGATCCTCATTACTTAGCGCAATTTTCTTTAGTGCTTTTATATTACTGTCATCCATGCCAATAATATAATCGAACTTATCAAAATCTTCATATTTAAACTGACGGGAAATTGAGTCAATTGTTATACCTCTTCTGGATGCATGACGAATCATTCTTATATCTGCATTCTCACCGCTGTGATATCCATGTATTCCGGCTGAGTCAACAATATAGCTGTCAGAAAATCCGGTCTGAGCAATCTTATGTTTAAAAATTGCCTCAGCTGCCGGGGAACGGCATATATTCCCAAGACAAACAAATATTATCCTGATTTTTTTGTTGTTGTTTGCAGTCATACTTTTCCGGTATTTTATGTAAAATTAAAAAAAAACCTGTCATCAGAATGACAGGTTAATTATTAACGCTCTATTTTCTCTTTCGAAAGCCTCTCGGTTAGGAGTGGAATAATCTGAGTCACATCACCTACGATACCAAGATCTGAGACCTGAAATATAGGCGCATATTTATCTTTGTTTATGGCCACAATAAAATCGGACTCCTCCATTCCTGCAAGATGCTGTATTGCACCTGATATACCCAGAGCAAAATAAAGATTTGGTCTTACTGTTTTTCCGGTTTGACCTACTTGTCTTTCGTGTGAAACAATACCGGCATCTACGGCTGCTCTGGATGCAGACACTTCAGCTCCAAGCACTTTAGCAAGCTCTTTTAATTTTTTGAACCCTCCGGAACCTGCTCCACGACCGCCGGAAACAAGAATTTTGGCCTCTGTTATATCTATCTTACCCTTCTCTTCCTTTACATCTTTAACAAGTTTAACCCTGAATTTCGAAGAGTCGAACTGTGGAGTAAAAGAGATAATCTCTCCCTCTCTACCCTTTTGCTTATCGATTTTCTTCATAACTCCGGGCCTTACTGTAGACATTTGAGGGCGATGCTCTTTACAGACAATAGTTGCCATTAGATTTCCTCCAAAAGCAGGACGGGTCATAAGCAGATGGTTCTCCTCAGAAATCTCAAGTTTAGTACAATCTGCTGTCAGACCTGTAGACAGCCGGGCAGAAAGTCTGGGTGCCAGATCTCTGCCAATTGTCGTTGCTCCAAACAAAACAATTGATGGCTTAAATTCAGCCAGTGCCTGATTTACTGCTTGTGTATATTGCTCAGTCAGATACGATTCCAGTTCGGGAGCATCAATACAAATAACCTTATCTGCTCCATATTCAAAGAGTTCAGAACTCTTCTCTTTTATATTGTGCCCCGGAAAAACAGCAACAACCTTTTCTCCGAGTGAATCTGCCAGATCCCTTGCTTTCCCAAGTAACTCAAGAGCAACAGATTGAATTTTTCCCTCTCTCTGCTCAATAAACACATATACATCTTTATATGTAGACAATTCCATCTTATTCGAATTTAAAGTTAGATAA
>CAYGGD010000194.1:0-1723 GCA_964349315.1 uncultured Muribaculaceae bacterium | reverse complement strand
TCCCTAAAAGTAGTATTAAAGGTACTAAGCCAAGCTATATTTTCGATACCCGACAGCTCACGGGCATCTTCTTTCGAGAGCCGTTTTCCGTACCAAATCTCAGCAGCTTCATTTCTGTCGCTGATAAAAAGAATTTCTTTGTAGGCCGGATTAGGGGAGTCGGGAAAAATTAAAAGCATGGTTTCTGGCTGGGCTATTCCGGTTAAGTAGAAGAGATTGGGATTTGGTTTGTGGGGGAAGAACTGGTCGGCCGAGCGCAACACGCTGTCGAAAGTGCTTATAATAGCCAAAGAGTGGGCTTCGAGCAACGATGTGAATTGTTTTCGGTTTTGGGCATAAAAGTGTTTTAAAAAAAAATCTTTTGACATTTGTTAATGTTTTTAAATCTGACTTGGTGTCTACATGTATAATCTATACTTTGTTGTAAAAATATAAGGATAACCACCGAATCGTGTGGGATGTAGTGGATTCGAACCACTGACCCCCGCCCTGTCAAGGCGATGCTCTAAACCAACTGAGCTAACATCCCAAAGGGGATGCAAAAATAATATTAAATGTGTATCCTTAAACATAACTAACTTTTCCATACCAAGTGTTCTCAACCGAAGCTACCATCAACCTTTCGAATAATTTTGCACCGAAGTAGCGTCGATTTGTTTTGTAGCAAAACTCGTCAAGATAATTCTGTAAATACGAATCTTTTATACTGTGATGTGTTCCTAACAAATTCCTTTTTGTATTAGCAATCATTGTATGAACCCACGGCAACGCTTTTGATGCTTCTTTTGGAGGAACTACCTTGCTAAGATGCTTATTAACAATATCTTTCAAATGTCGAAATCCTCTCCACGCATCTGTCTTTACAGTTGATTCCATTTGAACTCTGAGCTCGGCTTCGCTATTTATTGTTTGAGCAGATGAATCGGGAATAACAACCATGCGAACATACCTAAAAGCTGACGATTTTTTGTGCTTTTTTGGGCGTCCTTGCTTGGGAACAATTTTGGCCATCACTAAAACCTTGCTCTTGCCTTGACTGCCCCGTCCTCGTTTGCGCTTATCTGTATCTGGCTGGTCACCATGAGATGTATAAAAAGCATCATCCATCTCTATTACACCGTCGAGCATGTATCTGCAATCTCGCTGTCCCATTACTGCTCTGAGCTTGTGAAGCATAGCCCAAATAGGTTCATAACGTTTGTGCCCTAACTGGCGTTGCATTTCAAGGGCAGAAATCCCCTTTTTGGTCATGGTAAACAAAAACATTCCATATACCCAATAGTGATAGGGTAACTTTGATGCCTCCATGACTGTTCCGCTTCGTAAAGTTGTTCTTGTTCCACATTCCGAACAGTCAAACGCATCAACCGCTTTGTTCCAATAGTGTTTTTTGTTTCCGCAATTCCGGCAAACGACACCTTGCTTTTCTCTATATGACCGAAAAAGCATCTTACAACTCGCCTCATCAGGATACTTCCGTGCAAATTCAATTAAATTCATAACTCTGTAATTTAAATATTTCTGCAAATATACTAAAATTTAAGTTATCAATGCGGATACGCATTTAATTCTATATCCTTCATTTTGATTTTGAGCTAATGAATAGGCAAACTTAGCATCTACAATTGCACTTAAAGGAAATTTTTCTGCAAAGTGAACTGCCCTTTCAAAATACAAATCAGATTGTTCAGCATAAAACTTTCCATATTTCTCAACTATATTG
>CAYGGD010000193.1:0-1767 GCA_964349315.1 uncultured Muribaculaceae bacterium | reverse complement strand
AGTCAGATTTATTACAGCCGTCTGATGGGAGTACTTTCCATCCGGACTTGTTATAAGTTCAACCTGTTTCAATTGACCGGCTTGTAGCATTTTAGCTACATATTGGTTAGTTTCCGATAACAAAAGACTTTTTTTTCCGTTCACTATTATTGAAAAACCGCTCTCCTGCCCCATCACCATAATCTTGTTGCTCAATTTATCTACCTGAATAAAAGGGATTTTATTCAGTATTGCCAATGTATTTGATTTTGAAGCATCGGGGTCGTTTTCCACATCATAAATAAGCTTATCTATCTCCACTTTAACCAATGGTTTAGCGGCTATAATATTCACCGCATTCAATTCGATCCCTTCCAAAATTGTAAATGTGCCTAAATTTGCGCTATTAGAATCGATTTCAAGCAGAAATTTACCGGGAGTAAAACCTAGGCTTGATACTTCAAGCGTATATTTACCAATAGGGGTGTCCAGGAATATAAAACTTCCATCTTCTTTACTGGATGTAAAAGATACAATTTTTCTATGGTTATTTATCTCAACTGTGAGAGCAACAGTGGCGAAGGGTACCCCCTGCCCTTTGCTGTCTACTATTTTTCCGTTGAGTGTTTCAATATTCTGTATGTCGTAAGTAGTTGCTGACACATGTGTGCACAATAATGCGAATACTGATAAGATAAACAAAAAAAATTTCATCCCTTTATTGATTAATATTATTTTAAAGTACAGAAATTATGTAGTCGGCTAAATGAACAACTCTCTTGAATGATCCGTCGTTGTATTTTATAGTCAATTCATTTACAAAGTATTGAAAGTCTATTAGCAGGTAAAGTTCATTTGGTGTACGAGCATCATCGAAATTTGGCTTAAGTCGTTTTTCAAGAGATTCGTATACTGATTTTATGCTATTTACAGCACCCTCTCCATGAGTATGATAAGAGGCAATAACAGAATCCCTCTTCTCAATCAGATAGTACTTTTGTATTTTAACTGCCTCTTCTTTAATTTTTTGGAATGTATCCTTGCTTATTGTCACATCTTTAAATACAGGCATCTTATATATCAAACTATCGACAAAATAGTTATCCCAAGGAGTCTCTAGAAAATATAGTCCCTCAAGCCAACCCTCTCTCTCGTTGATATAAAATATCTGGTTAATACAAAAAACACCCCGACTCCGTCCAGATACACTCTCAATCTCTTTGCCGGAAAGCCTGAAACTGTTTCCCTCAGGCGTAGTACCTCCGCAAGGATCGGTAGAATTTAAAGTGTAAATAGTGTCGTTAATCAGATAAATTTTAACTTCAGTACCCTCATCGTCATATGTTTTACTCTTTCTGTTAAATTTATTGTACCAGTCAACGATAAGATCGGTTTTGGAATCGAGTTTTAAAACTGCATTTTTGTAGAATATATAATTATTCTTTTTAATGTGATTGCCCCCATAATAAAGATTAAACGATATATCTACTCCACCAGCTTCATTTAACTTATCAATGAATTCTCTTTCATACCATATTTCGGGAAAAAAACATTTAGATGTGTCCTTTAAATCCGGCATGATAGCTTTGTACATATCTTCTTTGTATGTACTTGAATTTGGGAATTTGCCTATAAAATCTCCGGCAAACACTCTTCTGTATTGCTTTGGATTTTCAAGTATCGTTAGTTCAACTTTTTTACTTTCAGTTGACTGTGCAAAAATAGTTGTCGAATTCTTACATAACAAGAGAGAAAGAGATATCGCAAGAATTTTCATATCTTATAGTC
>CAYGGD010000192.1:0-1770 GCA_964349315.1 uncultured Muribaculaceae bacterium | reverse complement strand
TTCCGATCCAGCTGATTTGTTGTAAAAATGATCTATCTGCCCAGAGATTTTTATTTTTGGAGTTAAAATAAAACCTAAAATTCTAAATTAAACTGTTTTCCACAATAAATTTACTCATTTGCTTCGCAGATGTGGATTTTTGCGAAGTAAGTTCTCATTTTTGCTTTAAAATGAATGTTGTCTACTGGTTTTTTAACCGTTTTTAAAGTGTCTAAGTATCATATCTTCAAGTTATTACATAGTTATTCCATTCTCTGTTATGACAGAAATATTTTTTAGAGGTATTTTCGATTATTTTTCAGCAAATTGTTGATAACCTTTGCTCAAAATCTCTCCATTTGCTGGCGTACCAATAATGCCGTGACATTTTTACTGTCACTTTTCGGGCTGTCTTGATAATTTTGCCTGGGACATTGATAAACCAACGAAAAAAAGTAAGGTGTTCTTGCCTCCATATATTACTGTCTGCTTCATATCTCATCATTACCGACAGGTTATAGCCCAATACGGCTAGTTGCCAAATTATATCGTTTGTAGAAAAATCATCTGTCAAGGTGCGTGAAGCATGAAGGTGGTTTTTGGTTTGCTCAATCCAATTTTCACACTCTGCACGCTCCTTGTATAACTCATGCAATGCCTTACCATCCTTATTATATTCTAAATTAGAACAATAGCAAAAGTATTCGTATTCAGGCTCAAAAGTCGTTTTTCCAAAGAAGTTTATCTGTTTATACCCCGTTACAATACGGACACCTCTAAGTGTTCTTTTCTTTTTCCAACCCTGAGCCTTGTAATCAAATGAACAGACAGACATGTTTTTACCAGAAAATAACCATTCTTGTTCGAGCATCAATTTGTTTAAGTTCTTGAGCTTTACCTTGACCAAATAATCGTGTCCCTGGTTCTCTAATAAATCAAATAACTCGCCATTGAAATAACCACTATCTGCCCTAAAGAAGACTTTCCTTATATTGCGTGGCAAGGATGCAAGGGTCTGCTGCATGAACTCACAGATACCATTGGAGGTATAGGCCGAGCCTGTACGGAACCAACTGTTGACTACCAGTTTTAGCTCTGTGCAAAAACAGACTTGCGGATGATAACTTTTAGCTCCTGGTTTGTGATGGTTATAGCCCTTAGCTGCTCCCTCCTGATTACCATATACTGTAGAGACTGTAGAATCACAATCTAAGGTAATATGTTTTAGATTGCTCTTTTTTAACATCTTACCTGCCACCCTAAAAAGTCCTTCCTGTAAAGTAAATGCCCCTGTTTGACCTAATGACTTCAAACGACCAGTTAATGTATCTTGATCTATATTTTTCTTCAACTTTAATAAATGCTGCACCAATGGGTCGCATGTAAAATTTTCTATCCTACTCATCCTATGAACATCCGACATAGAAGCATAAACTATAGAGAGCATTATTTGCGTAGTGCTAAACTTAGTGGCGTTTTGTTTTACTGTAGGAAACAATATGTCAAACAACTTATCAATACCCTGGTAATTAACATACTCTGAAACTGATGTTAGTCCAGTATAACTTGTTAATCGTTCATCTGTGAAGTTTTTATCGGCTTTCCCAGCCTTAAATACTAAATTCTTATTATCTTTGTGTTGCATCTGTTGGGTGAATGTTACTTTTGATTTAACACTTTAAAGATAAGCATTTTATCTGACAGATGCTTCTTTTATTTTAGAAATTTAAGTTCTATTATAATAATGCAACCGTTAATCCATATTATTTAGCTTATGCAGTTACCGAAGTT
>CAYGGD010000191.1:0-1781 GCA_964349315.1 uncultured Muribaculaceae bacterium | reverse complement strand
CATTGCTTGCTAAAGGGTTAAAGAATTTTAGATACTGCATCGACAAGAGCCTCTACCGATGCTGTAATAATATCGGTGTTTGCCGAAAAACCGTAGTATATGTTTCCTTTGTTCTCTATTTGTATATGAACCTTCCCAACATCGTCGCTTCCCCTGGTTATGGCTTGAACCAAAAACTCTTCTAAGGTAATTTTACGGTGTACAAGAGTTTTTACTGCATTAAAAGAGGCATCTATCGGGCCGTTGCCCGAACTGGTAGCAGAACAGATCTCTCCATCGATAACAAGCTTTACTGTGGCCATCGGCACTGACGATTTTCCGCAGACAACCTGAAGATATTTCAACCGGATTCTCTGGTTTTGCTTAATGCGTGTTACTCCGACAATTACAAGAAGATCTTCGTCATTGACATCTTTTTTAACATCAGCCAGTTTTAGAAATTTATCGTAGGCACTGTCCAGCTCTTCGTTTGTAAGCTCTACTCCTAACCGTTTGTAATGGTGATTAAGAGCCGCTCTTCCGCTGCGAGCTGTAAGAGCAATAGTCGATTCATTCACTCCAACTTCTGCCGGATCTATTATTTCGTAGCTCTCACGGTTTTTTAAAACTCCGTCCTGGTGTATCCCCGAAGAGTGTGCAAATGCGTTTCTCCCCACAATGGCTTTGTTGGGCTGTACCGGCATTCTCATAAGAGTCGAAACCAGACGGGAGATTCTCGAAATTTGTCTTGTTTCGATGTCGGTGTAAACAGGTATATCCTTACGGCTTTTAATTGCCATTACCACCTCTTCCAGAGCTGTGTTGCCGGCTCTTTCTCCAATGCCGTTTATTGTAACCTCTACCTGCCGGGCACCATTGATAACCCCTGCCAATGTGTTTGCAGTTGCCATTCCAAGGTCGTTATGACAGTGTGTAGAGATTATTGCTTTGTCGATATTGGGCACATTATTCCTCAAAAACCCTATTTTTTCGCCATATTCGAAAGGGGTGCAGTAGCCGGTTGTATCTGGGATGTTAACCACTGTTGCTCCGGCAGCAATTACCGCCTCAATAACCCTTGCAAGGTACTCGTTATCGGTACGGCCTGCATCTTCTGCATAAAACTCGACATCGTCTGTTTTTCTGCGGGCATATTCAACACATTTGACAGCCCTCTGCAGAATATCATCACGGTTAGAATTGAATTTATGCTTGATATGAAAATCGGAAGTGCCGATTCCAGTGTGAATTCGTTTCCTTTTTGCAAAATGGAGCGCCTCGGCAGCAACATCAATATCTTTCTCAACAGCCCTGGTAAGTGCGCATATTGTCGATTCGTGAACAACTTTTGATATTTCGACAATAGAGTTAAAGTCGCCCGGGCTGGAGATAGGGAAGCCACACTCGATGATATCTACCTTCATTACCTCCAGTGCTTTTGCCAGTTCAATTTTCTCAATTGTATTTAGCTGACAGCCCGGAACCTGTTCTCCGTCGCGGAGAGTTGTATCAAACACAAAAAGTTTTTCCATATTCCAATATTAAAAAAACCACCCATGTGGGGGTGGCTCCATTTCATTTACACTTTAATCCTTCAATTATAAGCTCACCCCCTGTTGTCTCTATTGTACAGCAGTTGCAGCAGGTGAATATATCGAATTATAGATCTCATTTCGGCTGCTAAGTTATAAATTTTTTGAATTACACAATACTTTATTGCAAATATTGTTGTCAGCCCTTATTTGATAGGCATTTCTGAAGGTTATAATATGTGATTTTAATTGTGTTTGAAAGTATAAAAT
>CAYGGD010000190.1:0-1796 GCA_964349315.1 uncultured Muribaculaceae bacterium | reverse complement strand
CGGGACGGATTGCATTCATGTCTGTATAAATTCCACGATTATGATTCATCTTCATATCAGAAAGTTTCACTCTTTTCCATTTGGCAAGCGACTGAACTACCTCTGCGGGTGACTCATTAAGGTCTTTAACAGGAAAGGTTACCGGCCTCTCTACTCCGTTAAGATCATCATTGATACCGGTCCCTTTTAGCACCATTATAGGTGCAGTGACTCTGAGAAGAACCAGCTGTGCGGACAGGTTGCTCTGGAACATGTCCTTAACCAGCTTAATACCCTTTTGGGTATTCTCTACATTTTCAAGGATATTTCTATATCCTTTTGGAATTAATACTGACATTGGTACAAATATATTTGGGGTTAGAATTTATGTGGAATTGTAAAACTGAAGCAGGAACCCTTACCTGGTTCGCTCTCAACCTTAATGCTGCCTCCTAACAGTTTTACGTTTGCCTTTGCAATTGCAAGGCCCAGACCTACTCCGCTAAAGCTTTTATTCAGAGAGGTTTCGCCTTGGATGAAATAGTCAAAAATTCTTTCATGCAGTTCTGAAGGAATGCCTATTCCCTGGTCCTTTACATAAAACCTGATAGATGTTTTTGTCTTCTCAAAACCGTATTCGATAGTACCCTCCGGAGAGTATTTAATGGCATTGTTTATCAGGTTGTCAATTATCTGACATACTTTTTCACGGTCAGTATAGAGTATAATATCGTCAGGTGTATCCTGGTTTTTGTTCAACAAAAGGAGCCCCTTGCCCGATGCCTTATAGTTATGGTTTGTGTGGATGTTTACCATCATCTCTTTTAGGGAAAATGGAGTTTCATGAACCTCTTCCTGTCCTGATTGAAGTTTGGACACATTCATCAGGTCGCCTAAAAGCTCCATCATTTTTGCGCTGTTAGAATGGATTATTCCAACATATTGTATCCTTTGTTCATGGGTAAGATCAGGATCGTTTAAGAGTTCAGAGAATCCCATAATGCTGTTCATGGGGGTTCTGGTTTCGTGGCTTATATTTGCAAGGAACCTGGTTTTAAGTGTGTCTGCCTGCTCTGCCAACTCTTTTGCCTGCTTAAGCTCCTCTTCCTGCTTTTTATAGTTTTCAAAAAGGGTCGCTATCTGAGCAAACTCTCCGGGAGCCTTTTTTAGCATAATAATGTCATTAGAATTCTCTCTTTTAAGTATGTTCTCAACATGTTTTAGTGGCTTTATTACCCAAAGACGGGTTGCGTACCTGATTGTAATCCAGATAAAAGCAAGAGAGATCAAAAGAACAATCATCATATAAACCGAGCTGCTGTTGTACAGCTTAAATACAGGATTTTCTCTTAAAAACAGAGCTCCACCTATGTTAGACCCGTCAAATCCGGGAAAGGTTATATTGCTGTGAAGTACGTAATCTTTATGATCGTCGTGATGTGTGGTCTTACCAATTGTAATTTGGGCGGAGGTAAAGTTTGAAAGATATTGGACCATTTTATCGTCCCAAAGCTTTCCGATAAATATATAGCCAGAGGGTTTTGTCTTGGTTCTGTCCTGGTCAAAAGTTGGGTGAATTGAAGCTGAGGCTATCTCCATATAGCCTTCAGTTGTTTCAATGAAGAAGTTTAGGAGCCTCTTTTTATCTAGTAACTCCAAAGCTCCTTCGGGGATTACCTCGCTTAAGGTATAATCTTCAGAGCTGCGTTCATACAATAATTCGTTTGCAACACTATATACAGCTACATAATCATAGTCATAGGAGGTAAGTATGGTTGAGATATTTTGATCAAACCATGTTGAATTCCCTCCTTTAG
>CAYGGD010000189.1:0-1829 GCA_964349315.1 uncultured Muribaculaceae bacterium | reverse complement strand
AAAGCCGATTGCTATTGAAAAGATTTTTTGGTGAGCTTCGGGCAGCCAAAACAAAATTAAATCTTAATTTTTGAGGTTCTTTCTTAAACTGAGTGGGTAACATATTTAAAATCCTCCCCTTAAGAAGGGGTTTGGGAGGGGTTTTATAACAGAGGAGCCTCTTGCAAAAGTATTTTAATTTCTGATGACTTATTACCCGTTTGAATGATTTTTGTCATTTTTTTAGTTTTTGTCGTTTATTATTTAGTTCATATTGTGTGTCCCTTTGACAAAAAAGCTGTTTTTGGACGCACCCATCCACAGACACTAAAAATAAGATGATATTTTTCAGTTCTATGTCGTTAGCTTAAGCAATTGGTCTGCGAATAAGGCGATTATGCCAAACATGAGATGCAGCTTCACCTTTTCATAACCTCGAACCATTACACTCTCTCCGCCAAACTCTCCTTTCAATCTGCTGTTAAAGCGCTCCGCTGTGCTTCTTTCGTTATATCTCACCGCTTCCGCAAGACACATCGGCAGCGCCTCTCCTTTTCTGGGATTCCTGTCTATTATTGGCACATGCCCCAAATCTTTGCTGGTTGCGTATATTTGTTGTGCATCATAAGCAGCATCCATCAGATCGTATAAATACGTTGTCCTCTCGGTCGTCATCTTCATCATCGGTATCGCCACTTGACTGTCATGTAATGACGCTGATGTCAATACCGCCGTTATCGGCAGCCCGCAATCACTGATGTCCACATGCAGTTTATACCCAGTCCAAGTCTGCTTATAGCCTTGTGAATTAGTCTTGCAGCCAATATCACAAACAGTAGGCAGCTCCTTCAATGCTTCCTCATAACTCTGCCCAACCTGCCTATCTATCCTTTTTTCTTCTTTCGGTCTCTCTTGCCCCTTCTTAGGGCGTCCATTCTTTGCCCCTGTTTTTGCCTCTTTTTGCCGCCCACTCTTTTTTGCAGATCTCTCGTTGCCGACTATCGCAGTGGCGTCACGAGATATATGCCCAATTATCTGCTCAGAAAGATATCCCCTTATCAACGCTTCATGAACTTTGTCCCCAAGCCCTGCTTTCGCAAACTCCCCAAATGCACGAGAAAAAGTAGCCTCAGAGGGTAAAGCGCTGCTCTTCCTCTTCAGTTTCAATATCCTGCCGCCTATGCTCTTGCCCTCTCGCTCTTCAACAATACTTACTCCGCTGAAACCACAGATACGCCGTAAATTCAGTATACTCTCCAATCCATCTATAAGGGCTCTTGTCGTGCTGTATCCATATACTGCCTTCGCTACAAATGCACGCGCTATCGCATATCGGTCTTTCAGTTTTCGCCCCATCCATTGATATGACGGCGATGTTACATGTCTTTCTATTTCTACTGCTTCCAAGGTCATTATCAGCCGCTTCTGCTTTTCCGTCAGCAGTTCTCCTGTGCATTGCTGTATATGCGGAAATAATCCTGCTTGTATTTTCGTCTTTATCCATGATATTGTCTCTATTAGTTTCACCGGCTCTCCTCCTTGCAAATAGTGTGTTTGCAACATCTATTATACAAGTTGGAGAGCCTAAAAATCCCTCAAAACTTACTTAAAATCGCTCATTTTAAGACTTTTGCAAGAGGCTCAAGTGATAGAGAAGACAAAGAGGAATGCCTCATTAAAGAGGGTAGTTAGACAGGTAGAGGAGGCGCTGAGGCATAAAAATGGGCGCAGGCTGGTCGACTATAAGGTAGATGAAAAAACAGGCAGATTGAGCTATTGGATAAAAGAGGAATCCATAAAGACAGAAAAGGCATTGGATGGGGTTTATATATTGAGAACAGGGGATCAGG
>CAYGGD010000188.1:0-1834 GCA_964349315.1 uncultured Muribaculaceae bacterium | reverse complement strand
TGTAGTCCGAAGTTGTTTTCATATCAAGAACCTGATACTTGATAGAAGAGCTTCCACAATTTAAAACCAGTATAACCATAAATTATTTATTATTTAATTAAAATTTTACAAAATTAAGGCAAATATATCCTGCAAATGTAATAAAAAAAGCTATTTTTTCTGTTTTTAACGAATAAAATGTTACTTTTATATCAAATTCGGAGCGGAAGATGGAGAGTGCGGGAGAGAGTAACATAGCTGTCTATAAAATTGTTGGAAGATCTCCACTATTTTTCTATACTGTAAGTTATCTATATGGTATTCTGGTTGGTAACACTATCAATCTACATATTTTTATAACCCTTATATTATCATTTACACTTCTGTTTGCTGCATTTATGCTGTTTATAAAAGCAAAAAGAGGGGTGAATATCCTCCGGGACTACACTTTGAAATTACTGTTGATAATGACCTTTTTTTCTGCCGGTCTTTCCAATATTTCTGGAAGCCCCTTCGCATGGAAAAATCTTAAAAGTTCCCTTAGCACTTCCGATGAGATAAAACTCTCTTTAATATTGAAAGAGAGTATAAAGATAGCTAAAAATTCAAGTCGGGCAATCTGTTTTTGTACAGATTATAACGAAAGTATTCTTGTATATTTCCCAAAAGATATCTCTTTTGCTGAATTTGAACCCGGAGATACAATTAAATCAATAGTTAAACTAAGAGAGTTTGCAAGTTCTAACCAAAAGCAGATTGAATATAAGAGATACCTAAAATCAAAACGGATATTTTATCACTCTTTTTTAAGAGAAGGTGAGTTTGAGATAACCAAACCTGTAAATCGATCGCTCTATTATCGCTTTATAGTCAATCGAAATATCTATATAAACAAGATGAGGGAGATGGCAGAAGATGAAGTATGGATAGATCTTCTTATGGCGATTCTAATTGGAGAGAAGCGATGGCTTGATTCCGAAATAAAGAGTGCATTTGCCTCGTCAGGAGCAATGCATATGATGGCAGTATCGGGACTTCATGCCGGTTTTATCTTTATCTTTATATCTTTTATAACCTCAATTCTGGGTAACAGACTCTTTTTTAAGATCACAAGAACGATTTTAACACTCTCTCTTTTATGGGGATACTGTGCAGTTGCAGGATTCTCTCACTCATCGGTGAGAGCTGTTATAATGATATCTATGTTGCTGATAAACAAAATAATCAACAGACCTGCTATATCACTGAATTCACTTTGTTCTTCTGCCTTAATTATTACACTCCTATCTCCTGAAGCTCTTTATGACACAGGATTTCAGCTATCATACGCAGCTCTGTTATCAATTATCTTTATCAATCCAAAGGTTGAGAGTCATGTTAAAACAAAAAACAGAGTTCTTAAATGGTTTTGGGCTCTTATTGCTGTTTCAATTTCATGTCAGATAGGAACAGCAGCAATATCCATCGCTAAGTTTGGAATATTTCCAATCTACTTTCTGCTTGCAAATGTAATAATGCTACCATTGACAGCCTCCCTTATTTACCTCTCATCGCTATCGCTTATCATACATTTGTTAGGTTCAAACAGTGAAATAACTATAGAAATTATGCGGTTTATATCAGAGCTACTGATAAAAATTGCCTATAGGATTGAATCCTTACCATACTCCACGCTTGAGCTAACCTTGAATCCGGGTATCAAATTAGTAATCATCAGCTTGATTATTGTAACTTTTATTGATACCGGAATAAGCAAAGCAAGAAAAAAGTATATATATGCAGCTCTAATTATTAACTTAATTATAATGTACTTGCAATCATAAAAACAGAAACTATCGCAAATAGTACTCCATAC
>CAYGGD010000187.1:0-1881 GCA_964349315.1 uncultured Muribaculaceae bacterium | reverse complement strand
CTCTCGTGGCTTGCCACTTTTGTTATAATTGCCGTACCTCTTTTTACTTACACTTTGGGCACCAAAGAGTCACCTTTTTACTACACTATCAGTAAAATCGGAAACAACTTTGAATATCGGCTTAACTTTATTCTGTGGGGAATTTTTACCGGAGCATCTCTGACATTTTTTATTGTCCGGCTTTTTATTCTGAAATCGTTTCACAATATCAGAGCCCGAAAACTTCTATTATGGTCTCTTATTTTTCTTGTTCTTACTGTGCTTATTCCTTCTCTGGAACATATGCCGGTAATGTCAAAACTCCACAACATAATGGCAGTTGCTTATGCTCTCTCCATTACAACTTCTCTCTATCTATTTACGAAACACCTCTCTGTATCGTATCAGAAAATATACAACTCGTCTTTGCTTGTCTTTTATTTTGTTACAGGAGGATCCCTTTTAATGCTGCTGATATTTGGTATGACAGGCATATTTGAAATATTCTTTTTTATTTCACTCTCAGTTTTTCTTGCAATCTTAAATAAGAAGATCAACAAAAATCCCTCTCTTTAAAACCGGTAAACAATTTGCCCTGCGAGCGTGTTAAAAGATATAATATACTAACACATGAACAGAGCTATACTTTTATTAACGGTTGTTTTAACTACTGCCTTTTTTGCATCTTCGTGCAGACAAAAAGAACAGGAAGCCGCTCAAATACCTGTAACCGAAGTTAATTATCAACAACTTAAGCCGGTATTCACACAAAACAACGATACTCTGTATGTGGTAAACTTCTGGGCAACCTGGTGCGGACCTTGTGTTCAGGAGCTCCCCTACTTTATGGAGGTTAACGAGAAATTCCGGAATAAAAAATTTCAGATGGTACTGGTATCTCTTGACAATCCGGACAAACTGGAGGAATCTGTTATGGATTTTGTCAATCGTTTCGGTCTCGACCGGGCGCGGCTCTATATGCTTAACGATGTCAAAAATATGAATGAGTGGATTCCAGATGTAGATTCTTCGTGGGGAGGTACCATTCCTGCAACACTTATAATTAAAAACAAAACCAATCTGTGGTTTGCTGCCGAGGCACTTACCCTGGAAGAGTTAACCAAACAAATAGAACAATTCATTTAATATGTTAAATATGAAAAAGATTACTACAATTTTTACTGTGTTATTGCTGACATTGTTTTCACTAAACACACTGAAAGCTCAGGATGGCTACAAAATTGGTGACGAAGCTACCGATTTCTCACTTATTAATATCGACGACAAAATGGTTTCGCTTGCCGACTTCAAAGATGCTAAGGGCTTTATAATTATCTTTACATGTAACCACTGTCCCTATGCAGTTGCATACGAAGACAGAATCATTGCCCTCGATAAAAAGTATGCACCTTTGGGATACCCGGTAATTGCAATAAACCCCAATGATCCCGAGGCAGAGCCAAGAGACAGCTTCGAATTAATGAAAGAGAGGGCAGCCGAAAAGGGATTCACTTTTCCGTATCTGTTAGACAAAGGGCAAAATATTTATCCTCAGTACGGAGCAAACAGAACTCCCCATATCTTTATCCTTAACAAAGAGAACGGAAAAAACATTGTTCGTTACATTGGTGCTATTGACGATAACTTCCGTGATCCTAAAGATGTTTCCAAAACTTATGTAGCAGATGCTGTTGATGCTCTTTTATCAGGTAAACCGGTTCCTGTAGAGACTACTGTTGCTATCGGCTGCACCATTAAAGTAAAAAAATAGATTAATAACTACCCAAAAGCCCTACCTTTGA
This sequence comes from uncultured Muribaculaceae bacterium, assembly GCA_964349315.1. Classification (GTDB taxonomy): domain Bacteria; phylum Bacteroidota; class Bacteroidia; order Bacteroidales; family UBA932; genus Bact-08. The sequence continues at coordinate 100 of CAYGGD010000187.1, read as the reverse complement.
ATAAACTTTAATGTAAATGCTGACAAGCCTGGCACTTATTTTCTTGCTGGGGTTGCTTTTGGGTTATTTTTTTAATCGGCTTAAGTTACCCTCCCTTTTA
>CAYGGD010000186.1:0-1891 GCA_964349315.1 uncultured Muribaculaceae bacterium | reverse complement strand
ATGGATATTCCGCTCCATAGTATACCACCATTCCGCTGCATAGTATACCACTATTCCGGCCCATACGGGGCCACCTAGTGTAAAAAAGGAGGAGAGCATACCCTCCTCCGGTTACAGTTTTTCGCAACAGGTTATTTTTGTACTTGCAACACAAAAAATAACCACCTATGGCTGGAAAACTAATAACAATGGGCAAAGTAAAACAAATTTTACAATTATCGGAACAAGGTGTTTCTCAAAGAGAAATTTCCAGGCGCCTTAATGTCAACAGGAAGACAATAGTACATTATCTAGCCAAAACGGAAGAACTCAATTTCAGCAAAGAGGACCTTTTAACTATGCCGGATATTGAGTTGGAATCACTTTTTTCACAGAAGCCGGTTTTTCCGAAAACAAATGAAGAGTATCAATACCTCGAATCTTTGTTCCCATACTTTAAGAAAGAACTTAAAAAGACGGGGGTTAGCAGATATGTTCTCTGGGGAGAATATAGATCTAATCGTCCAGGGGGTTATGGTTATTCTCAGATGTGTTACCATTACCAGCAATGGCTAATAAGTCAAAAGATCTCGATGCGAATGGCTCACGATTATGGTGAGGAGATGTTTATTGATTTTACAGGTAGCGAGCTCCGTTATTTTTGTCCACACGTCAATGCGGTAGCAGAAGCTGAGGTGTTGGTATCTATTCTTGGAGGTAGTCAGTTTCATTATGTTGAGGCTACAAAAAGTCAACGGATTGAAGATTTTGTTGGAGGTGTTAGTAACTCCATTCATTATTTTGAAGGTGTACCAAAAGTTTTAATCCCGGATAATCTAAAATCCGGAGTAATAACAGCCAGCAATTATCAGCCGGTCTTGAATGAAACTTTCCTTTCTATGGCCAACCATTATAAGACAACCGTTTGCCCGGCCCGGCCCACTCACCCTCAGGACAAAGCCTTGGTTGAGAGTGTTATTAATTTGGTTTATAGTGAGATATTTGCCCCTTTGAGGAATCTGCTTCCACATGGGATTGATGGTCTTAATGAAGAGATAAGGAGGTTATTGCCTAATGCAAACAAAAGAAACTTCCAAAACAGAGATTATAGTCGTTTAGATTTATTTGAAGATTACGAAAAGGAGACCCTCAAGCCAATCACTATGGACCGGTATGAGATTACCCAGTCGTATAAACTCAGGGTGGACAAGTTTTACCATGTATATTTCAATAAGGACAAGCATAGTTACAGTGTACCATATAAGTACGCTCACAAAAGGGTAAAAGCGGTTACAACACCCACGATAATATCCATTTATTACAATGGTAACCAGATAGCTTCCCACATTCGCAGTAAAGAGGTAAATGGGACTACTACTCATTTAGAGCATATGCATCCTTCGCATAAATATGTACAGCAATGGGAACCCTCTCAAGCTTACCAATGGGGAGCAGACATAGATCCGTTGGTTGAAAAATATTTACAAAATATGATTTCGCAATGCAGTTATCCCCATATGGCCAGGCGTATGTTCGAAGGGATAAAGGATCTCTGCAAAAGGTATGGTAATCAAAGACTAGTCAATGCCTGTAGGAGAGCTTTAGGTTATAATGCTTCAGATTATACAACACTGAAAAATATCCTTTCAAATAAATTGGACCTCCTTAATCAAAGCAATAATGCTACTGTGTTAACGCTTCCAAGGCATGAGAATATAAGGGGTTCAAAATACTACTACTAAACTGATTATTATGGATAGCAATAATATATTACACAAAATGGAGTCCTTAAGACTTGAGGGCATGTACAATCTATATAAAAATATGGCGGAATCCAGCCAGCACAGCTCCTTGACGAATGAAGAGCTGCTGACACTTCTCATCAACGCCGAATGGGATAATAGGGAAAACA
>CAYGGD010000185.1:0-1952 GCA_964349315.1 uncultured Muribaculaceae bacterium | reverse complement strand
AACCATTAATCTATTATTACTTAACACACCAAAACCTCAATATATTATATAGTTTCGTCAAAATCAGAAAATAAAACAATAAATAACTGATACATTTTTAATGCAACAATTGAAAAATTGCAGAAAAAAAGATAAATTTGTAGGGTATACCTAAACTTCAAACGGTGATCACTCCAACATGTGACTCACCGACACTCTTTGTTGTAGCCGATGCAAAAAATCATAGATAAACTTCGCCCTCTGCTCCGTATTTTTTTGAGCAACTATATGCCACGGTGGATTATTTTTGGAATCGACCTGCTTATTGTTGCAATTGTATTTACGGTACTCTGGTATTTTCGCACCACGCTTGCGCCCGGCACCTCTGTCCACTACGCATTTAAAATCACCATCGCACTTACTCTTTTCGGGTTTTCGTCACTGCTGTTTCGCACCTATCGCGGAGTAGTCCGTTTTTCATCTGTAAACGACCTCCGCCGCCTTGCCCTTTCGGCCATCTTTGCAACAGCACTCTTCGAACTTGCCAGCATAGCCATAAACGAGTTTATCACCGACACCCAATTATCTAAAATCCATATTTGGTTCCCAATTATTATGGGCTTTATGGTGGTAGCCGCCCAGATAGTGTTCCGTTTTGCAGTAAGAAGCATATTTGAAATGCTTCAAACCAGCAACGGAATAATAAAAAAGCAACGCACATTTGTTCTGGGTGTCGACAGCGAAACCGTACAGCTTACCAACAACCTGATTGGCGACCAAAACTCACAGTACAAACCCGTAGCATTTATCACTCTCGAAAACAACCGCGGCAAAAAATATGTATGCGGCCTGCCAATTCTGTATGTAAACGGCAAAATGTCACTCTTTATGGAAAAACATAAGGTGAGAGCAATGCTGGTTACCAAAACCCAGCTCGACCTTTTGCCACGCGAGTTTTACGACAAATGCATAGTAGACGGACTCGAACTGCTGATGGTTAACACAATCAGCAGATTCGGCGCCGACACTACAGTAGAGCCCCCTCAAATAAACAAAATACGGATAGAAGACCTCCTGGGCCGCAATGTAATTGAGATGGACAAGCAAACAATAGAGCCTCACTTCAAAAACCAGGTGGTAATGATAACCGGAGCCGGCGGCTCCATCGGCTCAGAAATCGCCCGGCAGGTTCTTCAGTTTAACTGCAAAGAGCTTGTATTGGTAGACCAGGCCGAAACTCCTCTCAACGACCTCTGGCTCGAACTCAAAGCCATAGGGACACCTGTTACAATAAAGCCCATTGTAGCCAATGTATCGCACAAACAACGGATGCGACAGATTTTCAACTGCGCCAAACCACACATAGTTTTTCACGCAGCAGCATACAAACACGTACCAATGATGGAGTTCCACCCATCTACTGCTGTAGTTACCAATGTACTCGGCACCCGAAACTGCGCCGACCTTGCCATAGAAACCGGCGTTAGCAGGTTTATAATGATCTCTACCGACAAAGCAGTTAACCCCACCAATGTTATGGGAGCCAGCAAACGAGCAGCAGAAATTTACATACAATCGCTGGCCATACACCAAAAAGAGACCAACCACCCCAACCCCACCGAATTTGTTACAACCCGCTTCGGCAATGTGCTCGGTTCCAGCGGATCGGTTGTTCCCCTTTTTAAACGGCAAATTGAATCAGGAGGCCCCGTAACCATAACCCACAAAGATATCACCCGCTTCTTTATGACCATACCCGAGGCCTGCTCACTGGTTCTCGAAGCAGGATGCACCGGACACAGCGGAGAAATTTATATCTTTGACATGGGTGAGGCAGTAAAAATTTACGACCTTGCCGAAAAGATGATCCGCCTGAGCGGCAAAACCCCCGGAAAAGATATTCAAATAGTAGAGACAGGTCTCCGGCCCGGCGAAAAACTTTACGAAGAGCTGCTTGCCCACACAGAGAACAC
>CAYGGD010000184.1:0-1953 GCA_964349315.1 uncultured Muribaculaceae bacterium | reverse complement strand
CGCACAATAAGAATTTTGATGAGTCTTGCCTGAGGGCTGCTTTCAGGACTTACTGTCTGGATTACCCTGATTATGAGTTTTATTGTACACTTTCTGCATCAAGAAGGCAGTTAGGTAAGTCAATTGTTAATCATCAGTTACATACGGTTTCGGCCCATTGCGGATACATTTTGGAAAATCACCATAACGCTTTGGCTGATGCAGAGGCCTGTGCTGTGATTGCGCTTAAACTGCTTTAAGCTGTTTTTAATTAACCGCAACAACCCTTTGATTTATCCTGAGTCATTATTAATGATTTACTAACTTGTCTCCTTGTCACTTGCGCTCTCTTCGCTTGTGCTCTCTTCATTAATGTTTTTCTCGTACTGCTCAACCACAAGAGTTGCCTGGGCCTCATCTTCTACTGAGACAAAAACTTTAACTGCGCCTGCTCCTCCGGGCTCGGCCCACCAGGGGGCAATTGTGCCTAAAAGTTCATCCTTGAGATAGGACTCAATTCCTGCGTTTTCGAGCAGACTCCTTACCATTTCGCATTGCAGGTATGTTCCGCGGAACACCTTTACCGGTTCTGTTTTCATTTCATTACACTTTTTTTGTACTCAATTATCTTGGTAAGATCATTAAGCTGCTCATCCTTAGAAATATCTATGATTAATGGAGCCAACTTGCCCACCATTTTTACATCTTTAATGCTCTCTTTTATCTCTTTTGCAATTTCTAGTTGATCTATTCCTTTAATGGTTGCTGCTGTGAAATAAAAGCCGACTTTAAGGTAGTCATTCCAAAGCGATAACCAAAATACCGTTTTTTTCTTGAAGGTTACTTTGCATAGCCAGCTTTTACCGTCTTTGTAGTAGTTCCACTCTGCATTAAGGCAGTGCATATCGTTGTTAATAAGCGATATGAAATTCCGATAAAGCGGAAATAACCCTGGAATTATTCTCGATAGATTTTCATCGTTTGGAACAATCTCTTGCTCTCTGAGTAACTGGACTTCCATTACAACTATATTTAGAAATTATTTCTTTGACAAATATCTGTAAATCAAGTAAGACAGCCAAATAACATGGATTGAAATACCCAACAGGTATACTGAAATTGAGTGTGGGCTTTCAATTATGCGTGTAATCCAGTATGTTGGAAAAATAAGCGACAAAATTGAGAACCAATTGAGGGCAAAGAGGTCGCTGAATGCGAAAATTCCAAGCATATTCAAACCTTTGGCAAATGTGAGCCCTTTGACTTTATCGTCAGCTCCTGAGAAAATAAGCAGGCCGATTATAATTGAGTATACCCCTGACAGAATTGAAAGTAATAGTATTGTGTAAAAAGGGATATCAATTACATTCAGAACATATATTGCAATAATTGAGTAGAAAAAGCAGAGAATTGATGAAAAAGACAACCTGTTAACAAGATATCCGCTCCTGCCAAGCGGAGTTACAGCCATAAGTTCGGCAATGTTTCCGTCTTTGTCGTCAAGCATCATGAATCCGATAACAATACCCAGCATGCCGGAGATCAGAATAAGAATACCGGCCATTAGATATTGGTAGTAGAGGCTTAAGTCGAAATTAAATTTTGTGGCAATAAAGGGGAAAAGAAATACTATAAGAAGCTTAAAAATAGCAATTATCAGTAGAGGGGCAAACAGAAGTACGCTCATGATCGGGTCTCGGAATACCTGTTTGAGATCATTTTTAATATGAATAAAGTTTATCATAGTTTTTGATCCTGATATACAATTTTGTTTTCAAAAATTCTGACTGAATTCCTGAAAAAGAGATAGTTCATTACCACAAGGTAGAGAGTGAGCCCTAACGCTTCGTACCAGACAATGCCGTGATAGGCACCAAGTAAGAGTCTTAAGGCGGCTACGCTGGGTACGACAGTAAAAAGATATGAGTATTCGAACCCTAAAAGGGAGAAGCATGGCAGTGTAAAGAGCAGCAT
>CAYGGD010000183.1:0-1958 GCA_964349315.1 uncultured Muribaculaceae bacterium | reverse complement strand
GTGTTTTTTTCCATAATGAATTATTTTCCAGGTATCTATCCATTGGAATATTATCAATGTTTTTGATAATAACTATATCATAATCCATCTCATTCAAGTTCTCAATCAATGCACCATGGCCGGCAGGTCTGAAGAGTAATGAAGCATCGTTAAGTCTGAATGGAGTGTTTGCAGGATCAACAGCTAAAGTATCTGTCGATTTTTTCTGTGTAGTGAAAATAATATCAAATTTACACCCATATCTCTTCTCGTACTCTTGCTCAACTTTTTCGGCAAGCCTTTTAAAGAGATCTGTATGTTCAGGAGATACTGTAAATGTTATTGTTGCTACTCCTGCTCTAGAGCGGGCATATTCAGCAGCCTCAATTAAGTGCTCTTCAAAAGGTGTTCTTGTCTCTTTTGGGTATCGGTGAAATTTTAACAGCCCTTTTGGAAGTTGTCCATAATTTAAGCCATCAGAGTTAAGCAGTTTCGTGATAATCTCTGACTTGTCATCACTTTTAAATGCTCCAAGTTGTTCCAGATCATCATAAAAAGGGAACCTTTTCAATTCATTAAAGAACCTTACAGATAGAGGATTAACCTCTTCTTGACTTTCGTTTTGAATTTTTATGATATCATAAAGCTCCTTAAACATTCGTGTTGCTGCACCTGAGGCAGGAACAAATTTGCATATTGTACCCTCAAAGGAGCTATATCTTTGAATAGCTCTGTTTTTTTCAGCATCAGAGAGAACTTTCACCCCCTTTTTTGGAGTTGCTGCGGAGACAATTTCAAGATAGGGAAAGCCTTTTTTAAAAGTATCTATTTGTTTTAAAACATCTTCCCTGTCTATGCCAAGTCTGGCCATCTGATCGTAATCTTTTGATGAAAACATAATGCTATAAACTACTTTAAATTAGCAACTTTTTCCAGCTTTTTCAAAAAAGAATCGCTGAATTCACGTCTATATTTATACTCAGTTCTCAAATTCTCAAAATTATGCGGATTATCTCTCAGTCTCTTATCCTGCTGCATAATAGGAAAGCGATCCTCTGTCATGCATGCGATAATTTCAACTTTAGAATGCCTGCTGTCAATTATTGTATTAGAGTCAACTTCGTCCGGGTAATTAATTAAGAAATCAATTAGTGACTCAATTTTAAAATGCTTTGCTATATTCCTTACTGTAAACACAGTGGCATTGATTTTTCCTTCAAGGGAGTACCCGGCAATATGAGGAGTTGCAATATTGGTTACCTCAAGATATTTGGGATTAATTTCAGGTTCAGCAGACCATACATCAGAAATAAGTGCACCCAATTTGGATCTGCCTCTTATTACCTCATCCTCGTCAAAAATTTCTCCTCTGGAACTGTTAATAAGTACAGCTCCCTGATTTATGCTGCTCATGAACTCCTTTGAACACATTCCGGTAGTCTCTTCGTTAAGGGGTACATGAAAAGATATTACTGAACAACTGTTTAAAACCTGATTAAGCGAAAAATAATCTGAGCTGCTCAGCCCTGATCTGTTTGGATAAAAAGATGTATCAACACCTCGTTCGATAAGCTTTTCTTCTGAAAAAAAGAGGGGGTCTTCTTGAAGTCTCACTTTAAGAGGCGGATCACATCTCATTACCTCTATTCCAAGTCTGGTAGCTGTTGCTGCCAACCTCTCTCCTACATTTCCGGCTCCAATTATACCCAGTTTGTCTCTGAAAACATCTCTCTTAAAACTTCTTCCGGTAATAAACAACGAAGTGATTACATACTGAACTACACCGTTAGCATTGCACCCGGCAGCATTATAGACTGCAATACCATTTTCTGTACAGTATTTCATGTCTATGTGGTCATTCCCGATTGTTGCAGTAAATATTGAGTTTACCGAAGATCCTTCGAGCAACTCCTGATTACATCTTGTTCTGGTCCTGATGATAAGAGCCGATGCGCTTTTTATTGTTTGAGAATTTATAT
>CAYGGD010000182.1:0-1976 GCA_964349315.1 uncultured Muribaculaceae bacterium | reverse complement strand
CAAGCGCCTCAAGCCTCAATTTTATGTACTGATGGATATACTCTTTTGAATTCTGCTGTGTATTCTCAAAAAACCCCAGCGACTCCTTTCTTCTTTTCATTATGCAGAAATATAAATTATATTGTAATACAAACGGAACGCCATCCAATAATGCAAAAATGGTTCCTTAACTCACTTTTATTTGCTGCCGGATCAAAAAAAACGCATATTTGAGTCCGGTTTGTAAAAACTTTTAGATTTATGAAAAAATTATCTCTTTTATTCTTGGTAATTCTGTTTTTGGGCAGCAGTATTTCTGCCAGAGAACAATCTGTAAATACAGAACAAAATTACAAAATTTATGTTACTGCAAAAGATATGGAAATATTCTCCGACTACATATCTAAATTTGTTGACAAACAGCATTTAAGCCTTAGTGAACTTATTATTGAAACAGGCAAATATTTTCTCGGAACCCCGTATGTTGGTCACACTCTTGAAATTGAACCCGAAGGGCTAGTTATCAATTTACGCGAACTCGACTGCACAACATTTCTCGAAAATGTATATGCCCTCTCCTTTACAATAAAAGCTGGAGATCCGACTTTTGAAAAATATCTCCAAAATCTAAAGAACATCCGTTACAGAGAGGGAGTTATCAACAACTACGCCAACCGCCTTCACTACACCACCGACTGGATTCACCATAATCAACTAAAAGGTCATTTAAAGGACATTACCCAGCAATCTGGAGGAAAAGAGCTGCCCCTTAATCTCTTTATTATGTCTACCAATCACGACAGATACAAGCAGCTCAAAGGTAAGCCGGAGCTGACAGCAAAAATTGAAGCAATTGAAAAAGAGGCCTCTAAGCGCACTTTTTACCATATACCACGCACCGAAATAGAGAACAACCGTCAACACTTCAGAAACGGCGATATGGTAGGATTTGTCACAACTGCTAAAGGAATAGACCTCTCACATGTTGGAATTATTTACTTTAACGGCGATAAACTTACCTTTTTACACGCCTCATCGGGTGAGATGAAAGTGGTTATCGAGGAGTTAACCCTGCAACAATATTGTGCCCGATCAAAATCAAACAACGGGATAATGGTTGCGAGAGCCCTCTAAGTTATCTCTTCTTATTTTTGCTTTTATCTTCCTTAACATCGGTGTACTCCAGCCCTTCGCGGTATACGCTCATGGCAGCCAGACTCATACCCATACTTGAATAGCCCCCGTCGTGATAAAGGTTTTGCATGGTAACCTTGCGGGTTAAATCAGAAAAGAGAGTAACAATGTAGTCTGCACACTCATCGGCCGAAGCATTGCCCAAAGGAGACATCCTCTCTGCAAAATCGTACAACTTATCGAAACCCATTATACCTCCGCCCGCTGTTGTCATAGTAGGAGACTGCGACACAGTATTGATTCTTATATGCTTCTCCCTTCCGTAAATATATCCGAAGCTTCTTGCAATGGACTCCAGCAGCGATTTTGCATCAGCCATATCATTATAACCGTACAGAGTTCTCTGAGCAGCAACATAAGACAAAGCAACAACAGAACCCCAATCATTTATAGCATCCAGTTTTCTGCAACTCTGAAGAACCTTGTGAAATGATATTGCAGATATATCAAGAGTCTGGTGGAGATAATGATAATTAAGATCGTCGTATGTGCGACCCTTTCTTACATTTGGCGACATCCCAATCGAGTGAAGAACAAAGTCGAACTTACCACCCAGCGCCTCCATTCCCTTTATAATTAAGTTTTCCAGATCCTCAACATTAGTTGCATCGGCAGGAATAACCACTGTTTCACACTTTTCGGCCAGTTTATCAACACTACCCATTTTCATAGAAGCAGGAGTGTTTGTAAGCACAAACCTGCCACCCTCTTCATACACTCTTTCAGCAGTTTTCCATGCTATCGAGCTCTCGTTAAGGGCACCGAAAATAAGCCCCTTCTTTCCTTTTAGTAAATTATATGAC
>CAYGGD010000181.1:0-1981 GCA_964349315.1 uncultured Muribaculaceae bacterium | reverse complement strand
TCATTCTGATTGTGGAAAATGCCCAGGGCAGGGCTGTATGCCGGTGCATAATAGCGGGTGTTAAATGTTGCATCGGCGCCAAATTGTGCAGTCAGTACATTTTTAACAAGGTTAAACTGCATGTAGTATCGTAAGTTTGCGCTTAAAGCCGGAAGCGGAATAACCTCACTATTTGAGGTCATCTGAAAGAGTACCCTGTGATCCAGGTGAAGAAACCCAAGTTTGAAGTCTTTTTGGACATAGGCCGACAATATATTAATAATGTCGTTGTGCTGTGCAGCAATCCCCTGAATACCGTGGTAAACAGGATTGCTAATGATTGCATATCCCGCAAATGCACTGAGTTTAAAATGCGGGATGTCTAATTGCCCCTCTATTCTGGTTTCGGTTATATTTTCAAAGTCGTTGTTCCAGGCGTAGTGGTTTGAGTAGTAAGAGTTGCTAAACCAACCCGGTCGGCGGTTTTCAAGAATTAGCCTTGCATTAAGGTGTATCCCCCCTTCAATAGGGTAGAGTGATACCCCGGCCTTGGCATCCAGGCTGAAATTATTCGCATAATACCCAGATATGTCATATTTGGCCAGAGCATCCCATCTGAAATATTTTCTAAAATTACCGGCAGCTCCAAAGTACAGATAGACATTATTATGAACGATGTTCCTTGCACCTGTAGAGTAGAATTCAGGTTTGAAGCTGTAAATTGATAACGCTTTGTGCCCAATTCCTCCGTCAAGTTTGGACACAATAGCATCTTTTGACCAAGGCTGGATTCTTATAAAAACTCTGTTTTCAAAAATACTTACTCTTGATGAGTCAAAGCTGGCAGTAGGAGATATAAGAAACATGTTATTGTACAACGCTCTGGCCAGTGAGTCTGTTTCGGAAATTTCGTCAGTGTACTTTTTGAAATAGGTTGAATATTCAAACGAGTGACCGAAATAGGTTGTTGTTCCCTCTCCGTAATTTGTGGTGTCTTTTTTGGACAATCTTATTGGAAAGCCGTATGAATGAGTAAGGAACAGAGTATTTCTTTTCAATCTGTTATCAGCAGTGGCAAGTATAAAGGTCAAATCTTTTGGGTCATCAAAGGTGGTGTCCAGAACCATTTTCTCGTCTGCGAGCCCTCCATGTTCTTCCCTCTTGATTCCTTGGAATATATAACCCGAATGCATTACATATCTTCTTCCGAGGTAATTTGAAGATACAGCAAATGTTCTGTTATCGGTTGACTCTCTGCTTAGAAGGCCTTTTGAACCATATCTTTTGTACGTGACATTTAGATTCAACTCAGGTGATAAGTTCTGAGTGTGCATGAATTTAATGTTGGTCTCCTCTTTGTCTCTGTTTGCAAAGAGAGTACCCCAATATGCAAATTCGGTATATGGTGTTTTTGTATTGTAGAATGGAAGGTTTTCCGGGGTATTGCTATAAACCAGCCAAGGTTCAAACATCTCAAAATCCCTTAGCTTTTCTCGGGAAAAGTAATTATGAGAGATGGCAGCAGATCCTGAAATTCCCAAGTATGTCACACCCGGGTCATTTTTATAAAATGGATAATCGTAGAAATTTTCGTTGTATGTTGTATCAGGATTTCTATAGGTAATATTGTTCAGAAAATTATTATGTTTCCAGGTAATAAGCCTTTTGCTTTGGAGAGAATCAGGTATAATATAGGTGTCCATTATTCGGGGCTTAGACCACCTGATGCTGTCGTTGAATGCCCTTATACTATCTCTGACCTCTTTTGCCTTTTGGCGTTCCTGGTATCGGATATCTCTCTTTGAAAGAGTTGAATCCTGGCGCGAAGCTAAAGAGTCTGACAGATTACTGAGTGAATCAGCCGGGGATATGAGCTTGCCCAGCCCGGTTTTGAGTGTGTCAATTTGACGAATGTTTGCAGAGTGGGCAGGAATATGAAAGAGCACCACGGCACATAATGCCGTAATGCTCAGTAAATATTTTATCTGTGTTATCGTTTTTT
>CAYGGD010000180.1:0-2049 GCA_964349315.1 uncultured Muribaculaceae bacterium | reverse complement strand
TCAATACCCCTCCCAACCTCTGCCTGCGGCAGAGGTTCTTTGGTTTGGCTAATTTCTAGCATACAACATTGCTGAAGAACAGGGATTTGCTGCATTTCTCCGGCTTTGTAATTGCAATTCATTTTTAATGAAGCCGGAGAAATTCAAACCTATTGATTTTGCCCAAGCCTGTGCTCTTAAATTGTTTAATAGATCACCTGTCGAGTGGCGTTTTTTTTCTTTTTTAGGATACCATCTTGGTCGTGGAAGCAAGATTGGATTTGATACTCTTAAAGTTCTATATGCAGCAAGATGAAGCAATGCATATATCGCAGAGATAAATGCAGGGACACGTTCTGCTGACTCAGGATTCCTTACTTGTGCCTGACCACATCCAAATATTGTCTTTTCTTCCCTGAAGTTTACCTCGATTTCCCATCTCCATAAGTAAGCTTGTAAAAGTTTTTCAATAGCAAGATCATTGTCTGTACAGATCAGATAAGCCGGTTCGCGGTATAATATTTTAGACGTCTTAGTAAGTCTATATCCCAAAGGTCTTATTACAACCAGTTGTAGGAGATGTTTCTGGCCTGCGGAGCGCCAAAGCGTATTTGTTATTACTTTGACATTAAAGGTATGTTCTTTACCCGCTGCCCACGCTTTTACTGCACGCCAAGAGTAATCCTCTGACTGTCGGACTTCTTCCGGGGTTGGTAATTTATCACCATAAACGCGTTTCCTGCCTTTATCTGGTTGATTGTTAGGGAGAGCATATAACTTTGTGTCTTTTCTAATACGTCCAATCAGGGTAACCCGCTCTGGTAAATGCTTTAGCACTTCTTCATTTGTGTAACTACCGTCAACACTTACAGTAAGTTCCCTTTCCTTCATGCCTTGCTTGTCCAATATGTTCCTAAGTTCCACAAGGCGCTCCCAGCCCTGTTTGCTTAATTTTAATTTTCGTTGTTGCTCTTTATAGTTATTCCAATCCTCTGCGCTATCTGTTTTTCTTGGCTTTTTAGGTGTAGGACAATGATGAAAATCAATCGGTATAGCCCTTGACTGGGAACATGTATCTTGATCGGGTAATGCCATTGATATCTGTAGGAAGCGCTGTCCCCAAATAAAGTTGGTTTGGAATGGAGGTCCTAATGGATCTCTGCGCCATGCAGTCCCTGGAATATGCCTGCCTGTTTTCTTCAATATTGTATCATCCATGTGAACTATTATCATCTGCTGAGGATCTAACTCCTGAAGCACACCAGTGCGGATTACATCAAATAGTTTTGAAGTGTCAACACGATGCTTACTAAATAGCCGATAAGCTGGTGACCAATCCATAAACTGTTGCCCGTTAGCCGTCAGTATACCGGTAAGTGTGTGTCTACCAATACAATTAAGAACGCCAAATGCCAGATCACGCCCAGTCTTCCAGGCACTCTCGTTATTGAATGCTTCGGCACATTGATTAAATATTAAATCAAATTCTTCGATCAGGGAGCCGTCTGAGGTTTTTTTTTCTCCAAACTCACAACATGCTTGTTTCGTTTGAGTGTCATTTTATTCTTGTTCTCAACCAACCATTCCACCACTTCTCCACGCTCAAACTCCATTGCTTGTGCAAGAGCGGATGGGAAGTTGATGTACCATTGTTCACTTTTAGCTCTTTTAATGAGCTGAATTTTTGTTGGAAAGCCCATAAGATTAAATTTTTAAAGTTAATATCTAGTTATATGACTAGTTGCAAACATAATACAAAAAATGCAATTAGAGCAGTCTAATTGCACTTCTTATTAACATTGTTTTAAACTATCTAGTTAAGTGCCAAACTCAAGACGACCCCTCCGGGGTCGGGGGAATGGAGGGCTTTATCGTTGCTATAAACATTCAAATCCTCCGGATTTGTTCTGTTCAGGAGATGATGAATGTATATTGAATGCTTTGTCGTTGCTAAGCTATGAGACATCTAAGTGATCTAAGTGCCTGAGTGGTAAAAAAAAAACTGCGGGACAATAACTTTATCCTGCAACTTCAACTTTAAACCCCGCCCTCCTGAACATCCCCTTAAAA
>CAYGGD010000179.1:0-2072 GCA_964349315.1 uncultured Muribaculaceae bacterium | reverse complement strand
AAACTATATTAGTTCCACACAAAAAAAATAAAAACATGGAAACACAAACAAAACTAAGAAAAAAGTCATTAACGATGGTTGAAGAAGCCATTTTACAGGTAAAAGGATTCAAGGAACTTTACCAGGCATTTGAGGATAAGATTATTACAATGGATCATTCCTCAAGCGCTTTAAGAAATTACTCAAGAAAAGTAGCTGAAGTTTGTCTTCATTTTGACAGATTGCCACAGGACATAACTGAAAATGAAATGAATAAATATCTGGCCGATCTGGCAAGAGAAAAAGATTCACCATGTCTGAGTAACTTCAAGTTTACTGTTTATGGTCTGCGTCATTTCTATCGTATTGCTGGTTTGAATGACAGGGTAGTTGAATTGCCCGGCATTAAGACTAAGAAAAAGTTACCAGTTGTTCTTAATTACAAAGAGTGCAAATCACTATTTAAAGCTCCAGCACAACTAAAGCACCGGGTTCTGCTTGCGTTGATATACTCAGCAGGACTTCGTGTCGGAGAGGCGAGCCGTTTACGATTATCTGATATTGATTCTGATCGGATGATGATCCACATCCGTCAGAGCAAGTACAATAAGGACAGGTATATTCCATTGTCACCACTTGTTCTTAAAGGGTTGCAGAGGTATTGCAATGCCTACCATCCGGTAGATTATCTGTTCAACGGTAGCAGGCGGGGCACTCCGCTTCACACAGGAGGTATTCAATGGGTGGTTCGTGAAGCGGTAAAGAAGTGTGGTTTTACAAAAGACATCAGTGCGCACACACTCAGGCATAGTTATGCTACACATTTGCTGGAGTTTGGTATGGACATAGTATCGATCAAGGAGCTCCTGGGTCATTCACGTATTGACACCACCATGGTGTATCTTCATGTGGCCATATCTAACCGGATCAACCTGTTCAGCCCTATCGACAGGTTGTATAATAAGGGTTGAAGCCCAGGTATGAACTGGCTGAGATAATTCATCGGTTTGGAGAGGATTTTGAGCACAAGCATTCGCCAAACAGCTATGTGAAGCGAACATTGAGTGCATTAGAGCGTTGTCGTACATCGTCATTGGGCGGACATGTTGACAAATGCGATGAGTGCGGTCATATCCGCATTAGTTACAATTCGTGCCGTAACCGTCATTGTCCCAAATGCCAGAACACTCAGCGTGAAGCATGGGTTGAGAACCGGAAGCAGGACCTTCTTCCGGTGGCATACTTTCATGTTGTTTTTACTGTACCTGATACACTCAACAGCCTGTTTCTTCAGCATCCGGCAGATCTTTACAACCTGCTGTTTGCCAGTACATGGGAAACAATAGCCCAGTTCTCTTATACAAAGCTGCATGCAGAAACGGGCATGGTAGCCATATTGCATACCTGGGGACAAAATCTGAGTCTGCATCCGCATATTCATTGTGTTGTTCCCGGTGGTGGAATCAATTTCAAAGGGCAGTGGAAGCAGGTAAGTACCTCTGAAAATGGCAAGGTATTTTTGTTCAGGGTAGAGAACCTTTCCAAGGTGTTCCGGGGGAAGTTTATAGACGCCCTGCAAAAGAAGCTGCCACAAACGAAGGAGTTTATTAATTCTTTGTACAAAACTCCTTGGGTTGTTTACTCCAGGGAACCATTTGCCGGGCCTGAACAGGTAATAGAATATTTGGGAAGGTACACTCATAAAGTTGCTATTGGCAATCATCGATTGTTAAGTGTGGATGAAACGGGTGTTCGTTTTAGCTGGCGTGATTACCGAGACAATAAAGAAAAAGTCATGCCTCTTGTTGGGGCAGAGTTCCTGAGACGTTTTAGCATTCATATACTTCCCAAAAGATTTGTACGTATCCGGCATTATGGATTGCTCTCCACATCTCGTCGCGGGGATCTTCGTGAACTTCAACAGGCCTTTGATATATATACCCCAAATGTCAGAGAAAAGAAACACTGGAAAGATGTTTGCAGAGAACATCTTAACTACGATCCAGATCTCTGTCCTAAGTGTGGTAAAGGTCATATGTCGACTATTGAGATGTTTTTCTTAAGTCCACGTCCACCGCCATTGACTATAGCTG
>CAYGGD010000178.1:0-2099 GCA_964349315.1 uncultured Muribaculaceae bacterium | reverse complement strand
AAAGCGTATCCACAACCCTTGGCAAAGTCCACAACCCTTGCCAAGGTCCCTTTTTAAGGTTTTAATCTACTAGTGCTTGAACAATAGGTTTGATTATTAAAAAAAGAGTTACCTTAGTTGAGGATTTAGTTAAAATCAGATAGAATCAGTCTTTAAAAGGCTGTTGTGCTTGGAGATAGTTATATATTTAGTCAAATATTAATATCCCGGGACTATGAAAAAATTCTCAAAAACTCTTCTCATCGCTGCTTTTATCGTTTGTGTCAATGCTACTGCCCAGAACCGAATGGTAGAAGATTCTCAGATGAAATTCAAGATCTCTGTTCCTGCAAGCTATCAAACAAACCAGTATTTGGATGGAACGGATAAGATTCACGCTTTTGTCAGCAGGGACAATAACGTCGCTGTAAGCATCCGCACGTTTGAACTTCCAGCAAACATATCGGTAGATCAGATAGTGGCAGCATTTACGCAAAGTGTTCTAAAGGGTGCAAATCAATTGGTTATTCAACCACATAATCTTAACGGGGCAGCCGGAAAGATGGCCGGCTATCGTTGGCGTTACAACAATATCAATGTTGTGGTTGGTGCCTTTTATACAATCCAAAACAACATTGGATACGTTGTATGGTCTATGATACCTGAGAACCTTTTTGCTAACAGGTCTGCAGAGTCAGACGCAATTACAAACTCATTTACTATTCTTGGTCTAAGTGCTGTAGGATTAGAGCAACCTGATGACGATTTCCAAGTCTTGGTCTCAGATGACGCAATGCTGGAACACCTCATTCCAAAAGGATCTACAGTGCGCAAAACAGAACCAGGGCAAACTATCTGGGATATTCCTAGCTTCTCTGCGGGTAAATCAATCACAATGGTGGTTCAGAACGTTCTTAAAGATGGGAAAAACCTTAATTCATTTATGAATGAACAGGTTGCCTCAATAAGAGGCAACGGGGCAACCCTTCTTGGACAAAGTTTTGAAAAGGTCGGTGATATTTATACCTGCAGATACTCTTACGAATATAACAACTCTATCTTCAGCTATACTGCAGTTGATGGACCGGTTACATTCTATCTGGTTGGATTTGTTGCAGGAACAGGAGTTGCAGCAGAGCTGGAGAAGATTCACAATAGAGTTCACTGCTCTTTTAAAAAAGTTAATCCCGGCAATATAACCGGGGAGCAACAGCCCACGCAAAAAGTTGGATTACAGCACTCATCTGCCTCTCTTACTCAAGCTGGAATAAATGAGGTGCCTATGGAGATGCTTTTTGACATTAAACCATTAACGATAAAAATTGGTACAGCGGTTAATTCAAGCGATGAAATTAGTTCTGCTACAAATAGTTTCCCTTCAAATACCGAAAAAATTCATCTTGTTTTTGATTACCAGGGAGATACTAAAGATAAAAATCTTATTGTAAAGTGGGTTAGTAAAACTCATAACACTTTAATTGCAGAAGATCTTTACCATCCAAAAACAGGGGGAGCAAACAGAGTTCACTCCTATATGGATAATGGGTCAGAATCTTGGCCTACCGGAAATTACAGCGTACAGGTGTGGTATCTTGGAGATAAGGTGAGTGAAGCAGACTTTTCTATAACAACTTCACAAGGGCCTCAATTAAAAACCGGGTTTAAAGGTGGTGAGATAAAACAGATTGTTCTGGACAACACAAATATTGGTTATGATTTTGCCACCGGAAAGGTACGCACAGATCACTCGCCGGAACCCGATTTTCTAAACAGACCCTGGTGCACCACTCTTCCCGGAATCTGTGGTAACTGGGCAAGAACAGGAAAGAGCCGGATGGAAGATGTGACATCTGCACCGGCCTCCGGCTATATTAGCGATGGGTTAGACTATATTGAGTGTGCCGAAGCCCCTTTAAAAGAGGTTTTAGTATTTAAGCTCAAAGATGGTACTTACGGAAAAATGATGATAATCAAGGATGAGTTCTCCAAGGTCAACAACGTGTGCCTCCACAAAATCACCTGCTTTGTTCAGTATCCTGCATTTTAACATAAAACTATTTAAAGCTATGAAACACCCATGACTAAAAATATTCGCCAAAGGGGATGAAAATATTTTAGGT
>CAYGGD010000177.1:0-2167 GCA_964349315.1 uncultured Muribaculaceae bacterium | reverse complement strand
GTTACAATACGTGCGAAATGAATATTGCAGATATCGAACTGGGGGAGTACCCCCTTTTTCTTGCTCCGATGGAAGATGTCACAGATGCCTCTTTTCGCTATATTTGCAAGGAGTTTGGGGCAGATGTCTTGTGTACGGAGTTTGTCTCTTCAGATGGTCTTATCAGAGATGCAAAAAAATCACTTGCAAAACTTGAGATTTTTTCATACGAGCAACCTATAGGAATTCAGATTTACGGTCATTTGCCCGAGGCTATGATTCAGGCTGCTGTTATGGCAGAGAGGGCCGCTCCGGCTTTTATTGATATTAACTTTGGATGTCCTGTGAGCAAAATAGCCAACAGGGGAGCTGGTTCGGGCATGATGAAAGATCCGGATAAAATGGTGCAGATTACTAAAATGGTTGTAGATGCCGTTAAGTTGCCGGTGACCGTTAAAACCCGTCTGGGATGGGATGAAAACAGCAAAATAATAGTAGAACTTGCAGAGCGTTTACAGGATACCGGTATAGCTGCACTTACAGTTCATGGACGCACCCGCTCACAGTTGTATAAAGGGGAGGCCGACTGGACTCTAATCGGCCGTATTAAGGAGAACCCAAGAATGGTTATTCCGGTTATAGGCAATGGAGATATTACTTCGCCCGAAGATGCTGCAGCTGCTTTTAAAAGGTATGGTGTTGACGGTGTGATGATAGGGAGAGCTACATATGGAAAGCCATGGATTTTCAGAGATATTAAACACTATCTTTTAACGGGAGAGTTACTTCCGGAGCCAACAATAAGCGAAAAAGTAGATTTAGCCAAAAGGCACCTGGTAAAATCGGTAATGGTAAAAGGTCCAAGAGTGGGTGTTCTTGAAATGAGAAGGCATCTATCTTCGTACTTTAAATCGTTGCCTCACTTTAAAGAGCTGAGGTTAAAGCTTGTTACCGAAAATGACCACAATATTGTTTTAGAATTGCTTGAAACAGTAAGAGAAAGATATTCCCAACCCTATATGCCATTATGAAATCTTTTTTTATTAACAGAGTTTTGCTCTTTCCCTATTTCCTTATTTTAACTATAAGGCACTATTTTTACAATAAAGCTTTTTTAAAATCCTATACCTTTAGTATACCTATTATATCTATAGGGAATCTTTCGGTTGGAGGAACCGGGAAAACTCCTCATACAGAGTATTTTTTAAAAAACGCTCTTAAATATGGCAGCATAGCTGTGCTCTCAAGAGGGTACGGAAGAAAAACCAGGGGATTCAGATTTATAAATATCAACGATAATGCTTCGGAAGCTGGGGACGAGCCTTTACAGATTAAAAGAAAATATCCTGAGGCAATTGTTGTCGTAGACGGAAACAGGGTCAGGGCAATAAAAAGATTAATGGAGCTGCCTGAAGAGCAAAGGCCAAAGTTAATTATTATGGATGATGCTTTTCAGCACAGAAGAGTAGTTCCGTCGTTAAGTGTCTTGCTTGTCGATTACTCATCACCTCCTAATGAAGATAATCTGATTCCCTTCGGGAGACTTCGTGATTTGCCTTCTCAAATGATAAGGGCAGATATTGTTATTGTTACAAAATGCCCTCCTGAATTAACGGAAGAGGAGCAGTTTAATTGGAGCAGAAAGCTAAATCTCTCCGGCAGACAAAAACTTCTTTTCTCTACACTCGATTATCTGGAGCCCTGCTCTGTGTTTGAATCGGGCGACCGGAGATATATATACTCTAATTTTTGTATTCCTTTGACTGCTATTGCAAACCCAAAGGCTTACGAGTATCGGCTCTCGGAGAGTTATAAAATTGTAAGCAGACTTCATTTTAGGGATCATCATATTTTTAGTCGTTCTGATGTTAAAAGGATAAACAGAGTGGCTGAGAGTAATCAAAAAGCGGTATTTTTTACCACAGAAAAAGATGCTCAGAGACTCCATAATCTTGACAATCTGAGCGACGATTTTCAAAAAAGGATATTTTATCTGCCTGTCGAGGTTTCAGTACTAAACAACAGAAGGATAGAGCTGGATGAGATTATAATTCAAACTTTAAGCAGTAAATCATAATGGTAATTTTTACCTTTATATAAATTGCAAATATTAGGCTATTTTTACTGATACTTTGTTATTTAATGCCTCTTTTTTATTTTATTTTATTCGAATTCCTATATTTATTAC
>CAYGGD010000176.1:0-2189 GCA_964349315.1 uncultured Muribaculaceae bacterium | reverse complement strand
GAGAGCTGATTCCAAGGATGAATGACATTTTTATTAAACTGGTTAGCTAAAGGAGGAACAGAATATGAAAACAAATAAGCTTTTTCTGATTATATCACGTGAGTTTCTAATACGTGTTAAAAAGAGGTCATTCATCATAATGACAATTCTTACCCCCCTTTTATTTGCTGCTCTAATTGTGCTACCATCACTGATAATGACCTTGTCATCAGGTAATAAAGGGCAAAAAATTCTGGTTATTGACAGGTCGGAACTTTGCCAGCCCTTTTTCGAAAATAGCGAAGAGTACACCTATTCCTTTGATAAAGATGCTGATATAGAATCAATCAAAAAAGATTTTCCTAACGACCTATATGCAGCTGTAGAAATTTCTGCACCAGATTCAATGTTTAATGTATCTGTTTCTACCATCTCTACAAAGCAGATGAATATTGATACAAAAAAACAGATTGAGAGAAACGTCCAGAAAGCAATGGAAAAGAGTAAACTTGAAAGGTACAACATAGATAATCTGGACAATATCCTAAAAGACATTCGTACAGATGTTTCTGTAAAGACTTTCACCTTGTCTGATTCCGGAGAGGAGAAGGAGGGAATGGTTGAGCTTTACATGGGCATAGCCTATATCCTGAGCTTTATGATCTATATGTTCATCTTTATGTTTGGCTCAATGGTAATGAGAGGAGTTATTGAGGAGAAGACAACCAGAATCGTAGAGGTTATTGTATCATCAGTTAAGCCTTTTGAGCTGATGCTTGGTAAAATACTTGGAGTTGGTTCGGTAGCACTGCTTCAGTTTCTGATTTGGATAGTACTTACAGGAGGGATAATTTTTGGAGCACAGGCTGTAATGGGTGCCGATAAGCTGGCTGAGAGCAACGAACTTGTTCAGCAGATGGCTGCCGGGCAGAGTGCAACTGACGCAATAATGCCACTTACAGCAGATTCCACCCCAATGGATAACATAATGGCTTCGCTTGCAAATGTACCGATAGCCAGAATACTAACAGCCTTTATACTTTACTTCCTTTTGGGATACCTGCTCTACGCAGCACTCTTCTCAGCAGTAGGCTCAGCAGTTGATAACGAGGCAGACACACAACAGTTGATACTGCCTGTGACATTGCCGCTAATAATAGGGCTCTTTATAATGATTCATACTTTCCAATATCCCGACAGCTCACTCTCTTTTTGGGGTTCGATGATACCTTTTACCTCACCTATGGTTATGATGGCAAGGGTTCCTTTTGGCGTACCTGCCTGGGAACTTGCACTATCGCTTGCTCTGCTTATAGGGACATTTATATTCATGACCTTTGTCTCTGCAAAAATTTACAGGGTAGGAATTTTGATGTACGGTAAAAAAGCTAACTGGAAAGACCTTATAAAATGGCTCAAATATTAATTATTTGATTATTTTTAAGAAAAAAAGATGAAAAGATATATACTTTCTATGGTAGCACTGTTGTTTCTGCTGCCTGTGGCTCTTTTGTCACAGGAGCTTAACATAAGTTACAAAGCTACCCGTGTGCTCATGGATTCTACATGGGATAAGAACAACGAACCTGTTGTAAAAGGAATTATTGAGTTTTACAAACCCGAAATGGACAGGATTATGCAGCAGGTAATCGGGGAGTCTGAGGTTGAGATGCGCTCTACAAGGCCTGAGTCTCTGCTTTCAAACTTTGCTGCAGACCTTTTATTGGAATATGGAAGAGAGAAGAGCCCGTCACATGTTGATTTCTCCCTTACAAATTTTGGAGGACTCAGAGCTGCCCTTCCTAAGGGTCCGGTAAGGAGATATGACATCTTCTCCATTTTTCCTTTTGAAAACTATGTTGTTGTACTGGATGTCCCAGGTTCTTCAGTCAGAAAACTCTTTGATTCATTTGCAAGAAACAGAGTAGAGGCATTTTCGCACAATGTTCAGTTAGAGATAAGGAGTGGCGCACTTAAAGATGTTTTAATTGACGGTCAGCAGATTGACGACAGCAAAACATACCGCATTGTAACAATTGATTTTTTGATGAGCGGTGGCGATAACCTGCTAGCCCTTAAAGATGCAACAGCTGTTGAACAGACTGGTGCACTCTTAAGAGATGCTGTGATTGAAAGTATCGAAGCTCTGACTTCTAAAAAGAAAAAAATCACCTCGGCAATTACCAAAAGAGTAAAATTTGAAGAGTAGG
>CAYGGD010000175.1:0-2257 GCA_964349315.1 uncultured Muribaculaceae bacterium | reverse complement strand
CCATTATTTAACATCAATAAGATCTGTATAAATGTTTAATGATGATTTCTTAAATTTTGACGAACAGGAGGAGTTCTCAGATCTGATTTCCCGCTGTGAATCTGCTTATGAAGACGGGACTCTTGAAAATATGAAATTTTCAGAGGAGGAGTTTGAGCATCTTATAAACAGTTTTATTGATGAGATGGAGGACGATATGGTCTATACCCTTACCAGAATGGGATACAATCAGCATCCATACTCCCTTGAACTTACAATACGTTATGCAGATGTTCTCATAGTTAATAGAGAACCCGACAAAGCAAAGGAGATTTTAGACAAACAATTCTCAATTGATTCCGGAAATAGTGATATTCATTTTCTATTAGCAAGAGTTTTTATTAAAAAGGGAGACTTTGTCACTGCCAATGACTATATTGAGAGCGCTTTATCTCTTTCCGGAAACGAAAGTCTTGATATGCTTCTTACAGCAGCTCAAGATTATATCGATATAGCCAATTTCAAAAATGCTATTAAACTATTGGAGAGAGCAGAGAAATCAGCTACAGATAATTATGAGATCATAAATGACCTGGCTTTTTGTTACGAGCGTTCTGATATGCTCGAAAAAAGCCTACTCTATTATGAGAAGTATCTTGATATAGATCCATTTAACGACAATGTGTGGTTTAATGTTGGGACAATTCACGCCAGGGAGCTTAATTTTGCAAAGGCGCTGGAGGCATTTGATTATGCAATTGCTTTGAATCCGGACAACTCATCGGTCCTTTATAATAAAGCAATTCTTCTTGTAAATGGGGGTAATTATGATCAGGGGATAGAGACATTCGAAAGTTTTCTCAAGCTTGAACCGGGTAATATTTTCGCATTGACAGGTATTGCAGATGCATATCTCGCTAAAGACCGGCTGGACGACTCCCTAACCTTTTTCAGAATGGTTCTCTCTACCGACAAAGAGAGTATTGATGCCAATACCGGAATTGCTTATATATCAATGCTTCAACATAATATTAGTGAGGCACTTGTATCTCTTAGAAAAGTTATCGGCGATGAGAAGACCGACTACAATTTCTTGAGTTCGGAGCTTCTCTCATCATACAAAAGAACCAAAAATCCTGAGTTTCTTGTCTATTATATAACCTCTCTCTTCTTTCTAAAAGATAGCAGTCTCTTTTTTATATATCTCGAGATGCTTGTCGCCTATGACGAAGTGTGGCTGGCAAGACTATTTGAACTCATACCGTCACTCAACAAAGATGATTCTGTGAAAAAACATATAAACAAGGTTAAAAAAAGAGCTAAACAGGGATGAAGAGATATTTATTGACCGCAGTTAAAGGGGTTGCGATGGGTGCTGCCGATGTAATTCCGGGTGTTTCCGGAGGTACAATTGCATTTATGACTGGAATTTATCAGGAGCTTATAGACTCTTTAAAATCAATAGACCTCAACTCTGTTAAAATTCTGCTTAGGGGAGATATTAAATCATTTTGGAGTCATATTAACGGAAATTTTCTTGTTGCCGTTTTTAGCGGAGTACTCTTTAGTGTCTTCACACTTGCAAGGCTAATGCAATATCTGCTTATAAACCACCCAATACCTTTATGGTCATTCTTTATGGGTTTAATTGCAGCTTCTGCCATCTTTATTTTAAGAGGAATAGACAAATGGGGGCTTTCTCACTATCTATCGCTTTTTATCGGCATTGCAATTGCAGTATGGATCTCTCTTGTCTCACCAAGCGAAACCACAGAGGAGTGGTGGTTTATCTTTTTAAGCGGGTCTATTGCGATATGTGCTATGATACTTCCCGGTATTTCCGGGAGTTTTATTTTGCTTCTTATGGGTAAATATGCGTTTATGATGCAGGCAATAAAAGAGTTAAATATCCCCGTAATTCTGATTTTCCTCTCCGGTGCAGTTATTGGCCTTATCTCTTTCTCTCACTTCCTCTCATGGTTATTGAAACGATATTATAAACAGACAATAACTCTTCTTGCAGGATTTATGGTGGGCTCATTACTAAAAGTATGGCCATGGAAAACACTCTCCGAAAGATTCGAAGGAATTGACTATCCAGTATTACCATCACAATTTGAGGCAATTACAGGCTCATCACCACACCTTATATCTGCAGTTATTTTCTTCTTTATAGGATTATCAATTGTCTTTACAATAGAAATTGCATCTAAAGCTATGCATAAATAAAAAATAGTTATATCTTTGCACTCCCTGTTAAAAACAGGATAGGGGTTCG
>CAYGGD010000174.1:0-2280 GCA_964349315.1 uncultured Muribaculaceae bacterium | reverse complement strand
ATATTAGATTTGCACTCCTTTTAAATTAATAGATGGTATAATTGCCCGGATGGCGGAATTGGTAGACGCGCTAGTTTCAGGGACTAGTGTCCGCAAGGATGTGCAGGTTCGAGCCCTGTTCCGGGTACCTATCTTTAAAACAGGTTTTCAACTGATAAATATCTCTCCCCTGTGTCGTAGTTAAATGTAATTATTGTGGAGCTATCTTTTAGTTCGCTAACAATTTTTGCCGTTGCAGCAATTGATGCACCTGTAGATATACCTGCAAATATACCCTCTTTTTGAGCTATTTGTTTTGTATAAAAATATGACTCTTCACCCGATACAGTAATAATCCGGTCTATTATTCCGGTATCAAGAATTTCTGGGATAAATCCGGCACCTATTCCTTGAATCGGATGTGGTCCCGGCTCACCACCGCTAAGGATAGGTGATAGTTCGGGTTCTACAGCAATTATTTTTATAGCAGGGAATCTCTTCTTAAGCGCTCTTCCCACACCGGTTATATGACCTCCTGTTCCTACTCCGCTTACTAAATAGTCTATTCCTTCAGGAAAATCATTAATAATCTCTTCAGCGGTTTTTGTTTCATGAACTTGAGAGTTCGACCTGTTTTTAAACTGCATCGGCATCCATGATCCGGGTGTCTCAGATAAAAGCTCTTCTGCTCTTTCAATCGCCCCTCTCATCCCTTTCTCTCTCGGAGTTAATACTATAGTCGATCCATAGGCAGTCATTATCTTTCTCCTTTCGATACTCATTGAGTCGGGCATAACCAGTATTACGCGGTACCCTTTAACAGCAGCCACCAGAGAAAGACCTACTCCTGTATTGCCAGAAGTGGGTTCAATTATTGTCCCTCCTTTTTTAAGCAAACCCTGAATCTCGGCAGATTCTACCATTGATAGTGCTACCCTGTCTTTTATGCTGTTTCCCGGATTATCTCTTTCCAATTTTATCCAGATACTATGCATGTCGCCAAAAAGATTGTTTATTTTAACATGCGGAGTGTTTCCGATGGTGTCTAATATGTTATTTACTTTCATTTTAAATGCTTTTGATTTGTTGTTTAAATGGAATATGTTAATGCTTCGGGAAATGTATTATTGTTCTTTATTGTTACTTCACTTTTGTGAAAAACCATTGATTTTGGAGGAACAGACTTTGTAATCCAGACATTTCCTCCTATAACCGAGTCTTCTCCTATAATCGTATTACCACCAAGTATTGTAGCATTTGAGTAGATGGTAACTCTATCGCCAATTGTAGGATGCCTTTTTGTGTCGGCACACTGCCTGTTAACACTTAATGCTCCTATGGTTACGCCCTGGTATATCTTAACGTCATTGCCTATTTCACAGGTCTCACCTATAACAATACCGGTCCCGTGATCAATATGAAATCTTTTTCCGATTCTGGCCCCTGGGTGTATGTCAATACCGGTTTTTGAATGTGAGTACTCTGATAGTAGCCTGGGAATTACTGGAATATCCATATTATACAGAGCATGGGCAATCCGGTGAATTGTTATGGCATAAAACCCGGGATAGGCCAGAAGCACCTCTTCAATAGTTTTTGCTGCAGGATCTGCATTAAACATTGTTTCGAGGTCGGCAATCAGAATCTTGTGGATATCGGGTAATTGTAACTCAAAAATCGAGCTTACCAATTCGCGGGCACTGCCGGTAAATAGCTGTGTTTTTATAATCATATCGGCAAGAGTCTCTTTCAGTCGCTCTTCGTCTTCAAGAAATATTATATAATCAGAGTATTTAGGGTGTATTGTATATAGCCATTCAAAAAAATTATCGCTCCACACAGAGATGCTGCCTCTGTCTGTTGAAAGGTTTATAAAACCATTGTTATTTGTGTAAATAGGGTGTTTCATGATTAATTATAACGATTAAAAAAAGCCTTCCCGTTTGAGCGGGAAGGCTTATAATTACATTTCTTGTATTATAGTTTTATTCAAAAAGAATACCAATCCGCCCGAAAAGAGGGATACAACAACATATGTTGTTAATGGTAATATTCTGAATAATTTGATTCATTTCTGTTGCTTATTTCTGTTGCAAAATTACTCTAATAATTAGGATTTCCAAAATTTAACTAAAACTTGTGATCCAGCTGTCGCGACTCAGCATCTGTTATCTGCATCGTCGGACCCCGGGTCTTTTTTCTTACCTACACAAAATCAAAGACGCCAAGCTATTGCTAGGCGTCTGTTTTGTGATCCAGCTGGGGCTCGAACCCAGGACCCCAACATTAAAAGTGTTGTGC
>CAYGGD010000173.1:0-2294 GCA_964349315.1 uncultured Muribaculaceae bacterium | reverse complement strand
GTTGTTATTTAGAACAAAAAAAGAAAAAAAAAGTTTAGCAAAAAAACTATAAAAAAGCATCCTGTTGTAAAAAAATATAAATGCTAAAATCTATAAATTATTTACTGAAAATTCAATTGTGATTATCGATTGACCTAAATCTTATATTGAAACGAGAACCCTCACCCGGCTGCGACTCTACCCAAATCTCACCACCCAGCATATGTGTGAACTCCCTGACAATCGATAAACCGAGTCCTGTACCCTCATAAACTCTCTTATTTGCTCCGTCTACCTGAGTAAAACGTTCAAATATTCTCTTTTGATCCTCTTCCGAAATCCCTATACCTGTATCTTTAACATACATATGAACAAAACCAGGCTCAACAATGAATCCTATCTCTACATAACCCTCACTAGTAAACTTTACAGCATTGTTTACCAGATTAATAAGAATCTGTTGAATTTTGATTTTGTCAGAGCAGATCATGTGCTTCTCCGCTGGGAGTTTTAGTCTGATCTCTACAGGTCGGTTCTGCTTACGGAAGAAATTGAAAACATCATTGAAAACCGGCACAATATCAAACTGCTCATTGATTAGACTCACCTGTCCGGCCTCTATTTTTGCAATATCCATCACATCGTTTATCGTAGAGAGCAGTCTGTGGGCACTTGTGTTAATAATCTCGGTATACTCCCTAAGCTCAGGCTCCTTCAATTCGCTATGCAAAATATCTGCAAATCCTATTATCCCATTCAACGGAGTCCTTATTTCGTGACTCATATTTGCAAGGAATGATGTTTTTAGCTTGTCACTTCGCTCTGCATGCTCTTTTGCCTCTTTAAGCTTGTTAATGTTAGTAAGCTTCTCAATAAAAATCCCAATTGTATTGGCAAATATCTCAAAAAGCAGAAGATCGTCCTCATTATATGTCTTATCATCGTGATAATCCTGGACAGCAGCAACTCCAATAACCTCCTTCAATGTGGAGTCCATTAAAGGGGCTCCCATCCAGATATAAGAGTACTCGCCATATGTTGTAAGAGGAAATGTCTTGGCTATTAACTGCTCTGTATCCTTGTTTACAAGCATACCCTTGCCGGTTATCCTAATATAATCTGTAAGAGAGTTTTCCAGAGTCTCCATCTCATCACTATCAACCTGGTCAAATTCATCTACATAATAGGGAAAACTATACTTATTTTCATTTTTGTGATAAAGGGCTATATAAAAATTATCTGCCTTTATAACCCTGCGCATATGGAAATGAATTTTTTCCATAAAAGTTCTAAGATCGTGATCTATAAGAGACAATCTTGAGAGGTATAAAAGAACCTCCTGCATCTCTCTCTTCTTGTATTTTATGGTTACATCTCTAATAATTGCTCCTATCCCTGTTTTCTCTTCACCCAGATTAATAGGAAACTTCACCGTTTCTGTAACCTTATCATTATAAACCTCTTCGTATGTTTCAATCTCCCCGCTCTCCATAACCCTTAAATCGGAGTTACGGTATCTCTCTGCTATCTCTGCATTAAATATCTGATCATCTGACAATCCAAGGAGTTGACCCCTTTTTTTATTCAGAATTTTACAATACATTTCATTGGCAACAACATACTCTCTTTTCTCGTTCTTCATAAACATCATATCGCTATTTCGGTTTATGAAGGAGTCATATCTACCTTCACTATGTTCAAGCTCCTTCTTAATTTTGTGGTTTTTCATCCTGTTTATCAGAAGTCTTCCAACTAAAATGCTGAATAGGGGGTAAACCGTTAATATCGGGAGGGACATACTTTTAAAGGTGTACAATCTGTTTTCCTCTCCTGTAACAAGAAAAATTGAAGCTAACATAAAAAAATGCGCGATATAGCTTACTATCAGCAACTCCAAAATATTATTACCCTTCCTCCATTGAGGTCTCAGTCTCTTCCAAATAATTCCGGTAAGTGCAGCAGAGATTATTGCAGCAATTCCCATCCACACACCCGGTCCTCCTAAGTAAAGTCTATACAAAGAGGTTATTATAACTGCGCAGAATGTAGCAAGAGGACCAAAAAAAAGACCCGCATTCAACAACATTACAGTACGGGTATCAAACACAAGACCGGGAATAAGTGTAAAAGGGGAGAGCATTAGCAATATCCCCACCCCACCCAGAATTATACCTGATATAACTCTGTTTACTCTGTTTTTAAAATGGTTATCACTTGCCCAGATTATGTCGTATACCAGAGTAAATGCCAATAAAATGGCAACATTCTGCAGAAGACCAATCAACATCTGGAAATACATGATAAATACTATATGT
>CAYGGD010000172.1:0-2443 GCA_964349315.1 uncultured Muribaculaceae bacterium | reverse complement strand
CGTCTTGCAGCAGCTCAGGCAGCAATCAAAGAGTACAAATAGGCCAACACAGATTTATTAATATCTAAGAGCTGTCCTATAAGACAGCTCTCTTTTTTAAAGAAAAATTATGATGAGAAAAGATCTAAAACTTCAAGCCCTATTTTTTGCAGCAATGCTATTGATTACCTCATCCCTACACTCACAGGGAAGATCCAAAGAGGTTCCTGTTCTCAAAGAGATCTCAGGGCTTGAGGTCATTAAAACAGTATTCCCGAATGCAACTGCTGTTGAAAAGAGTAACGACGTATGGTTCCGGATTATAGATTCAGAAAAAAAATTGATAGGATACACAATGTCAAGTAAGCCCTACTCCGGTGATATTCAAGGTTATCATAACACTACTCCAGTTGTAATAGTTTTAGATAAAGAGAGGGTCATTAAAAAGGTTGCGATTTTAAGCCATTGGGAAACAGCATCATATGTAACAAGACTTGAGAGATTGAAGTTTTTTGATACATGGAATGGACTCAAACCTGCAGATGCACTTAAAAAGAGGGCAACTGCAGATAGCTATACCGGGGCAACAATAACAGCATCAGCAGTATCTAAAAATGTTGAGGCGGTATTGAAAAAAGCAATTGAAACAAAATAAAATATGAAGCTGCAGTAAAACTGCATCTCTAAAAAAAATATCCGTTTCTAAAAACAGAGGTTATTGCTCATAAAAGATAATTCTACTATTCAAAATAGAGATTATTGTTTCTGGCTGCGTTTATTAATAAGTAGTATTTAGATTTGGCAAACCCTAAAAAATCTTGATATGAAAAAGGATTCAAACAAAGCTGTAAGATGGGCTGCAATTATCTTCTTTGTTATTGTCGTTATTGTCGTTATTAAAAACTGGAGTGGTTTTATTAACGGATTCTACTCTATCTGAGAGAACGCATAAAGTTAATTGAGTCGGTAAAAATGGATTTAATGCCTTCTGAGTAATCAGAGGGCTTTATATCCAACTCCTTCCATAGTTTAGTTGTCCATCTCCAGTGCTGATATATCAACTGGGCAAGAAATGGAACTGCAATCAATGCAATAACTCCAAGATGAGTATAACTGAGTGCTATAAAAAGAGCAATAACAGCTATAATTGCTGTGATAGTCTGGGCTTTATAATGGGGCACCTCATTTCTGCTAAGAAGAACAGAGGTGGATATCTCAGTAATAGCCTCCATCATAGAAGCTGCAAACAAGAGTATCAGCAAAGATGGGTAAAGCAGAGATGTTGAGCTGCCTATAAAGCCAAGAGTTGCCGATCCGGCAAGTGTGACAAAAATGGCAGCAACAAAAAACACAATCAATGCAATTATGTGTGCTTTTATATAGATTCTTTTTACCTGAGCAACTCCATTTTTTATCTGCTCTCCGGTTAACTTAGGATAGTAAGCGGCAAACCATGCAAGAGAGAGAGTTATAGTGATATCAGTAATCTGCTTGGTTATTCCGTAAGAGGCCATCACTGTAAGTGGAATATAGAGAGCACCTATAACAGAGAGCATCCTGTTAGTGAATACCCAGCTCAAACTTGCAAGGCCACTCTTATATGCGGTATTGAAAAGTCTCTTGATAATATCAAGCCAATCATTACTCTTCGCCTTAGAGAGGCCGATTTTTGTTTGGTTATCATAAAAGGCCAGCCTGGCAAGAGTTCTGTTAACAATAGTTGCTGTAGCCTGACCAATAACCATAGATACTATACCCAATCCACTAAGAAGTAAAGCAGATGAGATCACTATATGCAGTGTCTGAGAAAAGACAATAATCTGCCTCGATCTCTTAATCATACCCCTTCCAACAAGAGCTGCATCATAATAGTAGGTAAAAAACTGATAACAGAGTAGAACGCCATAACTGTACCAAGCAATTTTTGCAGATATAAGGTCGCCGGAAAAGTTTTCCAAAAGACGTTGTATATACCACACTCCACCGGTAAAAAAGAGTAAAAGAAGCATTAGAGAGACAAAGCCGTAGAAATGGCTCATTGCCTTTATCAGCCCCTTAAGGAGATTGTATGAGATAGGACTCCCCTCCTCTACCGGTGTGAATCCCTCTCTTTCGAGAGATTGAGCACCGGAAAATACATATGTTACAGCTCTGGAGAATGTCTTAAAGAAACCAAAATCGAGCAGATAGATCATTGAGTTAAGACCTATCATTACGCTCCATAATCCAACCTCCTCCTGAGTCAACATTCTTAGTATAAGAGGTAGTACAACCAAAGCAGAGGCGACCCGCATAAAAGTTGCACCATAATTCCACAATACATCAGACTTTGTGATCTTCAAAACCTATAATTTAAAGTGTGAAACACTCTTAACCTGAAAGAGCCGGCATTTTGCCAGCTCCCTCCTCGTAGTCCCACCGCGACTCGAACGCGAATCTGAAGTTTAGGAAACTTCCGTTCTAT
>CAYGGD010000171.1:0-2449 GCA_964349315.1 uncultured Muribaculaceae bacterium | reverse complement strand
GAGAGCTGATTCCAAGGATGAATGACATTTTTATTAAACTGGTTAGCTAAAGGAGAGAACAGAATATGAAAACAAATAAACTTTTTCTGATTATATCACGTGAGTTTCTGATACGTGTAAAAAAGAGGTCATTCATAATAATGACAATTCTTACTCCTCTTTTATTTGCCGCTCTAATTGTGATGCCCTCGCTCATAATGACGTTATCTTCAGGGAATAAAGGGCAACAAATTCTTGTTGTTGACAGATCGGAACTTTGTCAGCCCTTTTTCGAAAACACCGAAGAGTACACCTATTCCTTTGATAAAGATGCTGATATAGAATCAATCAAAAAAGATTTTCCTAACGACCTATATGCAGCTGTAGAAATTTCTGCACCAGATTCAATGTTTAATGTATCTGTTTCTACCATCTCTACAAAGCAGATGAATATTGATACAAAAAAACAGATTGAGAGAAACGTCCAGAAAGCAATGGAAAAGAGTAAACTTGAAAGGTACAACATAGATAATCTGGACAATATCCTAAAAGACATTCGTACAGATGTTTCTGTAAAGACTTTCACCTTGTCTGATTCCGGAGAGGAGAAGGAGGGAATGGTTGAGCTTTACATGGGCATAGCCTATATCCTGAGCTTTATGATCTATATGTTCATCTTTATGTTTGGCTCAATGGTAATGAGAGGAGTTATTGAGGAGAAGACAACCAGAATCGTAGAGGTTATTGTATCATCAGTTAAGCCTTTTGAGCTGATGCTTGGTAAAATACTTGGAGTTGGTTCGGTAGCACTGCTTCAGTTTCTGATTTGGATAGTACTTACAGGAGGGATAATTTTTGGAGCACAGGCTGTAATGGGTGCCGATAAGCTGGCTGAGAGCAACGAACTTGTTCAGCAGATGGCTGCCGGGCAGAGTGCAACTGACGCAATAATGCCACTTACAGCAGATTCCACCCCAATGGATAACATAATGGCTTCGCTTGCAAATGTACCGATAGCCAGAATACTAACAGCCTTTATACTTTACTTCCTTTTGGGATACCTGCTCTACGCAGCACTCTTCTCAGCAGTAGGCTCAGCAGTTGATAACGAGGCAGACACACAACAGTTGATACTGCCTGTGACATTGCCGCTAATAATAGGGCTCTTTATAATGATTCATACTTTCCAATATCCCGACAGCTCACTCTCTTTTTGGGGTTCGATGATACCTTTTACCTCACCTATGGTTATGATGGCAAGGGTTCCTTTTGGCGTACCTGCCTGGGAACTTGCACTATCGCTTGCTCTGCTTATAGGGACATTTATATTCATGACCTTTGTCTCTGCAAAAATTTACAGGGTAGGAATTTTGATGTACGGTAAAAAAGCTAACTGGAAAGACCTTATAAAATGGCTCAAATATTAATTATTTGATTATTTTTAAGAAAAAAAGATGAAAAGATATATATACTCTTTGGTAGCTCTGATATTTCTGCTGCCTGTTACTCTTTTGTCTCAGGAGCTAAATTTCAGTTACAAAGCTACCCGGGTTCTTATGGATTCAACATGGGACAAGAATAATGAGCCTGTCGTTAAAGGCATTATTGAATTTTTTAAACCCGAAATGGACATAATTATGCAGCAGGTGATAGGGGAGTCTGAGGTTGAGATGCGCTCTTCAAGACCTGAGTCGCTGCTTTCAAACTTTGCCGCTGACCTTTTACTGGATTATGGTAGAGAAAAGAGTTCGGGACATGTTGATTTTTCACTTACAAATTTTGGTGGTCTAAGAGCTGCCCTCCCAAAAGGGCCGGTAAGGAGATATGACATCTTCTCAATTTTTCCGTTTGAAAATTACGTAGTTGTAATTGATGTACCAGGCGTTTCGGTACGAGCTCTTTTTGAGTCGTTTGCAAGAAACAGAGTAGAGGCATTTTCTCATAATGTTCAGTTGGAGATCAAGGGAGGAGCACTTAAAGATGTTTTAATTGATGGTCAGCAGATTGACGACAGCAAAACATACCGTATTGTAACAATTGATTTTTTGATGAGTGGTGGCGATAACCTGCTTGCTCTCAAAGATGCTACAGCTGTTGAACAGACCGGTGCACTGCTAAGAGATGCAGTTATTGAGAGTATAGAAGCTCTGACTGCCAAAAAGAAAAAAATAACCTCGGCAATTACCAAAAGAGTAAAAATTGAGGAGTAGATAGTTTGTAAGTGAATACTTCCAAAATCATTAAAACCTTGTACAGATGAAATTTTTAAATATAATTCGTAAAGCAATCCTAGTAGCTCTTTTTGTTGCTGCAGCGGCATTTACATTTGCGCAGGACCTTGTCATTCTGCACACAAATGATGTCCACAGCAATATTGAGCCATTATCAAGCGGTAGGAATGCCGGTTTCGGAGGTTTTCAGAGAAGAGCCAACTATATTCAGAGTATAAAGGAGAGACATCAAAATGTCC
>CAYGGD010000170.1:959-2490 GCA_964349315.1 uncultured Muribaculaceae bacterium | reverse complement strand
AAATGCCATCGCCAAGCTTTCTTTCGCCTGGGGATAACATTTGCAATTTTTGAATTAATCTGAACTGCCTTTAAGTTTGGATTATTTAAGCTGTCTCTTCCCGTGGCGCTGCTGATTGCACCTAAAACCCTAAGTCCCCTAACATTGACATCTTCGAGCCGAATAAACCCACCTCCTTTAACAGTAGGATAAATAGGATTCATATATTCATCTAATTTTGTACTTAAAGAGTAGTCCATGGAAATTATACCTTCCATATTTGCTGCTGACGAGAACAGGTCTGCAAACATCGGAACCTCTCTGTATGCCCTTACTATATCGAAAGAATCTGCTTTGGCTCTGAACTCAACCTCTGCGAGTGCCGGTGAGAGAGGCTTATATGTGGCATCGAGCATAAAACGGGCTCCGGCAATATTTACACCGGTTCCGTTAATATAGAAAGCTCCGTTACTGATTGCTATCTCACCTCCAAAATTGGATGCTTTTAAAGTTTCGTACTCTATCTCCCTGATATTTGCATTTAATGAGAGACTGATTCGTTCCGGAATTGGGATTACACCTTTTAAAGATTCGTTCTCTGAAGAGTCTGTCTCAGGGAGCAGGGCTATAAAGTCACTTAACAGCAAATATTGTGAATTAACGAAAAGAGCTCCTTTGACTTCGCCTTGTGAAAA
Source organism: uncultured Muribaculaceae bacterium (assembly GCA_964349315.1). Classification (GTDB taxonomy): domain Bacteria; phylum Bacteroidota; class Bacteroidia; order Bacteroidales; family UBA932; genus Bact-08. The sequence continues at coordinate 1,816 of CAYGGD010000170.1, read as the reverse complement.
GTAGTAGCTCATGAAATCGGATAGGTATCCCTTTAAGTTAAACTTGCCGGAGCCATAAACCAGTTCTGTATCGGAAAGAATTGCCCTCTCTCCTTCAAATTTGAGTGTTGCCGACGGAAGCTTAAAAGGATAAGGGTATTGATTACTCCTATACTCAAAGTCAGACAGTACAAGAGATCTGGACCCCTCTTTAACACCGCCCCTAACTATAAAACCGGCATCCAGCACTCCCTTTACTGATCCCTCTTCAACACCAAATAAACTGTATAGTTCATTAAGATTAAGCACACCCTCGGCCTCTAAAAAATACTCTATATCGAGAAAATTGTTCAGATGGCTTGTAATGAAAAATTGGCCGTCAGCTAAAACAAATTTTAAAGAATCGACCGTTACTGAAAGGTCTTCAAGAGATCCGGCTTCAGAAGATGCTCTCAGTTTTCCCCCTATCTGAGTCATCTTGTAATCGGTATATGGTGTTGATATTGAACCTTCTTCTATCTCAAATAAAAGTTCTCCGGCAGGCACAACCGAATCTGATGGATTAAAGATTCCATTCATCTGAATGGAATAACCTAAATCACCGGCAAAATTATAACCGTCAAAGCCGATGGCCTCCGTAAGGAGTGCCAGGTTTAATCTCCCGATGGCAGAGAGGTCTATGTACGGTTTATCTATCCCTTTGGAATGCAAAGAGAGTCTGTTGCACTCTCCTGAAAGTTCAAATAAAAATTTTTCAATAGAAATCTCAGATTTTTCGTACTCAAGCATCGGCATTTTGTACTTTATTGTTGCCTCAATCTTTTCAAGAGGAAATGGAGCCTCTGCATGTTTGATAAGACCATCCTCAAGAAAAAAGT
>CAYGGD010000170.1:0-949 GCA_964349315.1 uncultured Muribaculaceae bacterium | reverse complement strand
CCATAAAAGAGCGGCCATTAATTTTAGTATCGGAGAGCCATCCGGAATATTCCGGTGGCAACAGTGATAAAAAATTTGACAAATTGGTTTTATCTGTCTTTAAATTCATCTCTATAGAAAAACCCTGCTCTTTTATCAAAAGACTACCCATAAAAGAGGCATCAAGATTAGCTATGCGAACTCTGTTTTTCACAAACTGATATTCAAGCCCTGAAGCACTTACTTTTGTCTGCAACCTGCCACGACCACTCTTCTCTTTGATGTAGGTAACACCTTCGTATCCAACTGAGATTTTAGAGAAATTAATCAATGAACGAAGTGTAAGAGATCCGTCCTGAAACCTGCCTCTCCCCCGGTACCTAACCCCCTCTGCAACTAATAGTATATCTGAAGCGGAGTCGTAAAAGCGAAAATAGGTATCTCGCAGTTGAACCGACTCTATAGAAACTCTGCCATTAAATATCTCATCTGGTTCACTGAGCGTTTGATCGCCCGCGTCTGCAGATTCATCAAACTCAATATTCACTTTTAGCCCATTACCGTATACCTTTCCGATTGTAATCTCCGTTCCGAACAGAGAGAGGAGGTTTAAACCGACACTAAACTCACTGCCGGATACTAGAGTATCGGCTGCATAACCGGGCACCTTACAAAGAGTGAAATTTTCCATACTCACCGTTAAAACAGGAAAGTGACGGAAAAATGAGAGTGAAATTTTATCGAAGCTAAATTCTCCTTGTACCGATTCAGAAATAAGCTCAGATGTCTTTTTTGTGATTTTTTCCTGAAATATCAGAGGAAAAACAATCATAAATGCAATAACTGAAACAATAAAAATTGCTGCATATTTTATAACTCTGTACAGAAGCTGTTTCATAACAATATTTATCTTTTACAAATTTACTCTTTTTGTATAAAAGTACAGAATTTAGTAAATTGCGGCATGAAG
>CAYGGD010000169.1:0-2495 GCA_964349315.1 uncultured Muribaculaceae bacterium | reverse complement strand
ACAAATTTACTCTTTTTGTATAAAAGTACAGAATTTAGTAAATTGCGGCATGAAGCTGATAATTATTTCGAATCGTTTACCGGTAAAAGCTACCCGTACAAAAGACTCTTTCCGTTTTACCAGAAGCGAAGGAGGGCTAACAACCGGCCTGGACTCTCTGGAAATGGATACAGAGCGCCACTGGGTGGGTTGGCCCGGTATTGATGTTGCTTCCGAAAAAGAGAAGACAATTGTCAACAGACAGTTAAAAAAGAAAAATTTTCATCCGGTCTACCTTACATCTGATGATATTGAAGAGTATTACGAAGGTTACAGCAACAGTAAAATCTGGCCTCTTTGTCACTACTTTTTTTCCCTGATACAGCACGAACCAAATCACTGGCAAAGCTACCAAAGGGTTAACACCATGTTTGCCGATGCTGCCGACAAAGTAATTGAGCCTGGAGATATTGTCTGGGTTCAGGACTATCAACTAATGTTGCTCCCTAAAATACTAAGAGACAGGCATCCCGATATTAGCATCGGGTACTTTCACCATATCCCTTTCCCCTCCTACGAGCTTTTCAGGGTGCTACCGGAAAGGGCAGAGCTTTTGGACGGACTTCTGGGTGCCGATTTAATTGCATTTCACACTTTCGAATATATGAGGCACTTTATCAGTGCCGTAGAAAGGGTTCTCGACCTCAACTTTAAACTCGACGAGGTTAGGCTCAAGGAGAGAATTGTAAGGGTAGACTCCCTGCCTATGGGTATTAATTTCGAACTCTTCTACAACTCCATACTTGATCCCAAGGTTGCCCGGATAGCCCAAAAGCTTAAGAGAAACTACAGTGAGCACAAAATTATCCTCTCGGTAGACCGTCTCGACTACAGCAAAGGGATACTTCACCGCCTTAAAGGGTTTTCCTATTTTTTGGAAAATAATCCTGAATTCTGGAACAAGGTATCGCTCTTTATGATTATTGTCCCTTCGAGAGATACCGTAGGCAGTTATGCCGAACTCAAGACAAAAATAGATGAAACAATAGGGTCTATCAACGGCATCTACTCTAATATGAACTGGACTCCTGTTCACTATTTCTATCACGGATTCTCTTTTGAAGAGCTTTGCGCAATGTATCATGTTGCTGATATTGCTCTGGTTACACCTTTGAGAGACGGTATGAACCTTGTGGCAAAAGAGTATATTGCAGCAAAAAGAGATTCAGATGGAGTTCTGATTCTGAGTGAGATGGCAGGAGCGTCAATTGAGTTAATTGATTCACTGATAATTAATCCTAACGACTCTACTCAAATTGCCGAAGCAATTGTCACTGCCCTTAAGATGCCTCAGGAGCAGATTCAAGAGAGAATGAGGTGGATGCAAAAAAAGGTATCTACCCAAACAGTAAATAAATGGGCAAATGACTTTATTACCGAACTCACCTCGGTAAGGGAGAGAAACCTCTCGCTCTATTCGAGACTCTTAAGCAGTCGTGTAGAAAAAGAGATTCACGAAAACTACGACAGAAGCGACAAAAGGCTTATCATTCTCGATTACGACGGCACTCTATCGTCATTTAAGCCTAAGCCCGAAGATGCTGCACCAACTCCGGAAATTATTGAAACTTTAAAACTTTTAGCTTCCGACCCAAAAAACCGTGTTATTATCAGCAGCGGTAGAGATCACAACACCTTGGAAAAATGGCTTGGCTCACTTGATATCGGGCTTGCAGCAGAGCATGGCGCTTTTTACAAAAGCAAAGGAGAGTGGCATAAAAACAGCACTCCAAAAGAGTGGGATCCGGAGATACTATCTATACTTAATCAATTTGTCGAAAAAACACCCCGTTCTTCACTAGAGGTAAAGGAGACAGCTCTTGTATGGCACTACCGCAAAGTTGATGCATGGCTTGCCTCTATGAGGGTAGAGCAGCTTATTGGTGCTCTTATAACACCTTGTACACGCGATCACCTCCAGATTATGAAGGGTAATAAAATTGTAGAAGTCAAGCACCCTGACTTTACCAAAGGATCCGAAGTAAACCGATTGCTTAAAAATAACGCTTACGATTTTATTCTGGCTATGGGCGATGACGTAACAGACGAAGACATGTTTTTTGCACTGCCCTCCGACTCTTTTACAATTAAAATCGGGACATTCTCTGAATATGCAAGGTTCAATCTCCTGAATCAGACAGATACCCTGCCTTTTCTTAAAAAGCTTGCCGACAAAAGAAAATAATTGACAACCAAATTATTATGGAATACCTGTCAAGCAAATCAACACTCTTCTTATACCTTATTTTTGCCCTTTTTTTTGGCATTATTCTTATCATTTACTTTATAGTTCTGAAAAGAGTAAAAAGGTATGCCGATAAAACCGAGACCGAACTCGATAATTTTCTTATCAAGCTTTTCAGGTTACCGGCAATATGGCTTCTGTTCTGGATCTCTTTTAAATTGTTCAATCATATATTCATTAATTTAATACCGGAATCTAATCTGATTATTGG
>CAYGGD010000168.1:0-2544 GCA_964349315.1 uncultured Muribaculaceae bacterium | reverse complement strand
TGATTATCTTAAACCCTGATATATTCTCCGTATCAGAAGTAATAGAAATTATAAAAAGTAATAAGAAAAAATAACAGATAATGAGCAGTAATAATCCACTGTTGCCGCCGGAATTGCTGTATGGTATAGTTTTTGCAGCTATAGTAAGTGCGAAGAGAATTTTCAAATTACCGGGGATACTCAAACAGAGGTTGATTGGTGGATATAGTCTAGTCATTCATGGATAGGCGCAGCAGATGTAAGAGTGAATATATCCCCGGTTTTTTATTGCTCCTAACCTAAACTACTTCATGATTATCAACCTTATCCTCTTTGTTATAGTAATTCTGTTAATGACAATACTCTTTCCACTTTCAGGGTATCATCAGAGTAAACTAATCAAAAACAATCTCGTAAGAGGACTTCACAACAAAACAGATTGGTACAAAAAATCTGCTCTATGGAGTTGGATACCTGTAGCAATCATATTGCCTGTAATTTACATCACAGGATACACTTTAACAGATCTGGGCTTCCGGCTACCATCAAAAGAGCATCACAATGTCAGCTCTTTATTGTTTTTTGTATCTCTGGCAGCCGCTGCAATATATCTACTCTATAATATCTACTGCATTATCTCATTCCGATTTAGCGAAAAAATAAGAGAACATCACGCTTCAAAAATACCATCATCCATAAAATTAATTTTACCTGTTACCAAAGAGGAGAAACAAGTATGGGTTTTTTTATCTTTTACCGCAGGTGTAACGGAAGAGATCCTGTACAGAGGTTATCTCTTTTTTATATTCCCCCTCCTTTTTCCTGAGTTATCATTTGTGTATATTATTTCTGTATCTGTCCTGTTATTCGGCACAGGCCATTTGTATCAGGGCAAAGAGGTAATCAAACCTGCTCTTGCAGGTCTTTTTCTCTCTTTAATTTTCTATTTTACCGGTTCGCTTCCACTGGTAATAGTTCTCCATATTGTTCAGGATCTCGTTGCAAGGGAGCTTCTGTAGCTTATAACTCATATATCCATTTTTTTTTACCTTTGTATCATACATCAGGTGCCATTAAATCTATACAAATGTTTAATTGCTTCAATATTACATACTGCTCTGATAAGTACCAGTATACAATGGGTAAAACCTATTTCGACCTCGAGATGCAAAATAAAATTGCGGTATTCAACCTCTTTTACAGAAGTGCTCCTGACAAAAACAATTGGGCTGTAGTAAGCGGAATAAGTGAAGCAATAGAGATGATCTCCGGACTCGGTTCGTGTGATTCAGCTTTTTTTGAAAAATTCCTGCCCGGTGAAAGCTATTTTGAATACCGTAAATTTCTCTCTGAAATGAAATTTACCGGAAGCGTTTTTGCTATGGAAGAGGGGGAGATAGCTTTCCCAATGCAACCAATAATTACAGTTCGAGCGCCCCTTATTCAGGCACAGGTTATAGAGACTCCTTTGCTCTCAATAATGAATCATCAGATGGCAGTAGCAACAAAAGCCTCCAGGGTTACTAGAGCCACTAAAAAACCTGTAAGTGAATTTGGATCTCGAAGAGCGCACGGCCCCTGGGCTGCAGTCTATGGCGGAAAAGCAGCTTATATAGGAGGGTGCAGCAGCAGCTCAAATATAATAACAGAAGACATTTTCGGAGTTCCCTCAACAGGGACAATGGCTCACAGTTATATCAACTCTTTCGGTTGCACAATAAACGGCGAATACAAGGCTTTTGACAATTATATAAAATCTCATAAAGGCGAACCGCTTATATTACTTATAGATACTTATGATTCAATCAGATGCGGTCTGCGTAATGCTATTAAAGCTTATTTAAAGAACGGAATCGACGATTTTTACGGCAATAGCTACGGAATCAGACTTGATAGCGGAGATCTTGCTTATTTATCAGCTGTTTGCCGTCACAAGCTGGACGAGGCTGGTCTTACTAAATGTAAAATATTTGCTACCAACTCTCTGGACGAGTATATTATTTCTGAACTGGAAAAACAGGAGGCAAAGATTGATGTTTACGGAGTGGGAGATGCAATATCCACAAGCAAACACAATCCCTGTTTTGGCAATGTTTATAAGTTGGTGCAGATAGATGACACCCCCGTACTAAAAAGATCTGAGGACAAAAGCAAGGCAATTAATCCGGGATTTCAAATAACATACCGGATTATTAAGGACCACTCTTTCAAGGCAGATGTCACATGCATAAGAGGTGACTCACTATCCAGAATGATAGAGAACAAAGAGTCGATAATATTACGGGACGAATTCGACGACACAAAAACTACTTTATTCGAAAATAACTCCTACGATTTTAAAGTTATGCAACAAGAAATAATGAGAGACGGGCAGGTAATTATGAATCAAAAGAGTATAAGGGAGAGGAGAGATTATTACCTTGATAATTTATCATCATTAAACGAAACACAAAAAAGACTTATTAACCCTCATTTTTATAAATCAGATATTTCTGATGATCTTTACGATTTAAAAAATAAACTAATTAAATTGAGGCGAGCGGTTTTTATAAATCAGTGGCTAAT
>CAYGGD010000167.1:0-2572 GCA_964349315.1 uncultured Muribaculaceae bacterium | reverse complement strand
CATTAAAGTGATTAGAGAAATTGCTTATAAAACCTGGCCCTCAACGTTCAGAGATATTCTGTCGCCCGGTCAAATCGATTATATGCTCGAAATGATGTATAGTTACGGCTCTCTCCGCGAGCAAATTTCCGTTAAAAACCACATTTTTCTTATAGCCTCAATTATTGTCAACGGCAAAATTACCGAAACAGGATACTGCTCCTATGAGAAAAGGTATTCAGGAGAAAATAAAATTAAGATTCACAAACTCTATGTTCTTCCTGAATTTCAGAACACCGGATCAGGGAGAACACTTATCAGTAAAGTAGAATCTGTTGCCCTCGAGAACAATTACTATTCAATAACATTAAATGTTAACCGCAATAACAAAGCGGTAGAATTCTACCAAAAAAGAGGATTTTCAGTAATAAAAGAAGAGATAATTCCAATCGGAAACGGCTTTGTAATGGATGATTGTGTTATGGAAAAAAATATTATCTTTACTAAAAGTCGACTATGAAAACCAACACATTATTCAGAGAGAGAGATTTGTTTCTTGATGCTATTCTCTCTGGCAACAGATCACAAGCCTCGGGGATAATCTCTGGCTTACTGTCAAAAGAGGAAAGAGTTCAAGATATTTACGAAAATGTAATTAAGGAGGCTCTATATATTGTTGGGGACATGTGGGAGTCTGGTAAAATTAGTGTTGCAACCGAACATCTTGCCTCTGCAATAGTTGAAGCCGTACTCAACGATTTCTACTCAATTATCATATCCGGAAATCAGAAAGAAAAAACGGTAGTTGCCTCCTCTGTTCAAAATGAGGTACATCAGATCGGGATTAAAATGGTAGCCGATATGTTTGAGATGAACGGATGGAATGTCCATTTTCTCGGAGCAAATACACCCGACTCAGATCTCATTAATTTCATTGAAAAAACAAACACAAAAACGGTTGCGCTGTCTATCAGTATCCGTAACCATTACGACTCTTTAAAAAATATTGTTTCGCTAATTAAGAATAAAATTCCTGACTCAAAAATCATTATAGGTGGACAGGGCCTAAGAGGAATAAATGAAGAGATAACCAAAAAATATACAGATGTATACTATTTCCCTGACCTCTATAAACTTGAAGAATTTATTAAAGAATCGTAGTAAATGGATAATTCAGAGTTATTATTTAATCGTTGGAGTAAAGAGATTGAAGGGAGCATTATTAAGAGTAACTCTCTCTCAGTTGCTTTTTTCAGAACCGATGGTTCTCTGATTTTCGCAAACAAAGCAATAAAGGTTCTTTTTGGAGACTCTGAATCCCCCGTCAAAAGCATATTGAACCCCTCTTTCGAAAACTTACTTAAAAAAGACATTTCCGAGGGAGTTATCTATAGTGGATATGTTACATTTGGCGACTATTCATCAGTAAACAGCTCTATCTGGGCAGATATATACAGAATCAACGACGAGATAATGATAATCGGAGGTGTCGACTCTACACAGCTTATGCATCAGAATATAATGATGCACAATCTTAACAGAGAAATAGGCAATCTTCAGAGAGAACTAATTAAAGAAAAGCATAGCTTAAAGGAGGCAAATGCTACCAAAGATAAGTTCTTCTCAATTATTGCCCACGACCTTAAAAACCCGTTTAATGTACTGATAGGCCTGAGTGATATTATGAAAGAGGGCATTCGTACTATGGAGATATCTGAGATTGAGGAGATGCTGGAGATGATTAGTCAAACAAGCAACTCAACCTACTCTCTACTCGAAGATCTATTACTCTGGTCAAAAAACCATTTAGGTAAACTCTCGTACTCCCCAAAAAGTATTCACTTTAGTGAGATCTGGCACGAGTGCTCCGATACAGTTAAAGCACATCTCGCAAAAAAGGAGATAAAGCTTCAGCTGGATATCAAAGATAATATCAAGCTTTTCTGCGACAAAAACATGACAAAAACCATATTCCGGAATCTGATTTCCAACTCAATCAAGTTTTCGTACCCCGGAAGCACCGTCACTGTTAAGGTAGAGAGCCGCGATAACTATGCTCTAATTGCAGTGCAGGATAAAGGCGTAGGTATGACTCAAGAGAAAGTTGCCAAGTTATGGAAAGTTGGAAATCAAATCTCTACAAAAGGCACTGAAGACGAAAGCGGAACCGGTTTGGGTCTTATTTTATGTAAAGAGTTTGTGGAAATTCACGGTGGAAAAATATGGGTCGAGAGTACCCCTGAAAAAGGCAGCACCTTTTATTTTACTGTTCCTATAGCGAAAGAGAAGTCATAAAAAAAGCCCCTTAAAAAGGGGCTGAGACGATTTTGAAAAGAATTGTTTATATAAAAACTTTTTCAGTTGTTATTTGCTACGCTAAACTTACATTTACGGCATTTAATCCTCTTCTTCCTTGCTCCAGATCAAATGTTACTTCGTCATTGTCTCTGATTCTTGATTTTAGACCGGAAGAGTGTACAAAATAGTCTGTTCCTGTCTTTTCGTCTTTAATAAAACCAAATCCTTTAGTTTCATCAAAGAATTTTACTGTTCCTTTGTTCATGTTGTTAATTTGTGTCCTGCGAAGATATGG
>CAYGGD010000166.1:0-2579 GCA_964349315.1 uncultured Muribaculaceae bacterium | reverse complement strand
CCCCACTGATACTCTGGACTACAGAATAAAAATTATTAATAAAAGAGACACAGGGTATTTTGGTCTTCCTCACATATCACACACAGATGAATTTCTGGCGTACCCGTTTAACTTATATATAGATTTTTCTTCCTCTTATAACTTTTCGTGCGACTTTATCTCAAGAACATCCAAGTCTACCTTTAAAATAGGGCGGATTAACTATGAAAATAACCCATTTGATCTTATTCTCGATAATATTAAAGAGGGAAGCTGCCGAAATTATCTCAATGCCATAATTCACTACTTATCTTCAATACGATCCATTTAAATGTTAGGGGACAATTATCTTAATTTTGACGAAGAAGAGGAGTTTTCTCAGTTAATCCCTAAATGTGAAGAGGCTTACGAAAACGGAACTCTATTGTCTTTGAATTTCTCTGAAGAGGAGTATGAGTTTCTCATTAACCATTTTGTAGATGAGATGGATGATGATATAGTTTATGCCTTAACGCAAATGGCTTACATGCAACATCCCTATTCAAGTGATTTAATACTAAGGTATGCAGATGTGCTTATAGTTAACAGAGAACTTGACAAAGCTCTGGAAATTTTAAATGCACAGATGGCATATGATACAATTAATCCCGACATCTATTTTCTATTATCCCGGGCCTACATAAAAAAACTTGACCGAGAGTCAGCAATCCGTTTTCTTGAGAAAGCACTGGCATTATCGCCAGAGAACAGATACGATATGTTGATTACGGCAGCTCAGGACTATATTGATATTGGCGAATATGAAGATGCGCTTTTACTGTTAAAAAGAGCAGAGCATTTTTGGCCTGATAACCCTGAACTTATAAACGATATTGCGTTCTGCCACGAGAGGATGGGAAATCTGAAGGAGAGCATGATATACTATAATAAATACATTGATATTGACCCTTTTAACGATAATGTGTGGTTTAATATAGGTACAATTTATGCCAGAGAATCGGATATCCCCAAGGCCAATGAGGCGTTTGACTATGCAGAAGCTCTAAATCCAAATAACTCTTCAGTCCTTTTTAATAAAGCCATTTTGTGTATCAACAGTGGAAGATACGACGATGGCATTGATATTTTCAATCAGTTTTTAGCACTTGAGCCGGACAATATTTTTGCTCTTTCAGGTATTGCCGATGCCTACCTTGCAAAAGACAAACTTGATGAATCTTCAGAACTGTTCATCAAAGTTCTGAAGATAGACCCACTAAACATAGATGCAAATACCGGGCTTGCCTTTATCAAAATGGTTAAACATGATTCAGACGGAGCTCTCTTTTACCTCAGAGAAGTGATGGACGATGATAATACTGACTTTCACTTTCTGGTTTCAGAACTGTTAAAAGCATATAAAAGGACCCGTAATGAAGAGTTTCTTGTTTATTATCTGTGTGCTTTGTACAGGATAAAAGAATCGGAACTATTTATGATATACCTTGAGATACTGGTAACGTACGACAGAGTGTGGCTTGCAAAACTTTTTGAACTGATTCCGGATCTTAAAAAGGACGATACAGTTACACAACATATTAATTTTATCAGAAAAAATTAGAGAATGGTTAAATATTTGATATTGATTATCAAAGGAATGGGCATGGGTGCTGCTGATGTGGTTCCGGGAGTATCGGGTGGTACTATCGCATTTATGACAGGTATCTACGAAGAGTTGATTAACTCATTAAAATCTATAGATCACAAGGCAGCTTCTTATTTATTTAAAGGAAAAATCAATCTTTTCTGGAATCATATTAACGGCTTTTTTCTTCTCTCTGTATTCAGCGGAATACTAATCAGTATTTTTACTATTGCGAGAGTAATGCAGTATCTACTGGTGAATCATCCAATCCCTCTCTGGTCGTTTTTTTTCGGATTAATTACCGCTTCAGCAATTTATATTCTCAGAGATATAGGTAAATGGAGATTCTCCCACCTGTTTTCGCTGCTAATTGGTGCAGGAATAGCTGCATTTATCTCATTTGTTACACCAGGAGAGACCACCGACGCCGGATGGTTTGTTTTTATTAGTGGTATGGTTGCAATTTGTGCGATGATATTACCGGGTATCTCAGGAAGCTTTATTTTGTTGTTAATGGGAAAATATGCCTTTATGATGCAGGCTATTAAAGAGTTGAACATTCCCATTATACTTATTTTTGCGCTGGGAGCAGCTACCGGGCTTATTGCCTTTTCACACTTTTTGTCATGGTTGCTCAAAAAGTATTACAAAGTAACTATTGCACTATTGGCAGGATTTATGGGAGGATCACTAATTAAAGTGTGGCCATGGAAAATGGAGTCCTCTCTTTTCGAAGGGTTATTTAAACCGGTTTTGCCATCTACTTACGAAGCTGTAACAGGTTTGGAGTCACTTCTCCTGTATTCTCTGATTTTTATGATAATTGGCTTTGCCCTTGTCTTTGTAATAGAATTTTTAGCCAAAGCTATGCATAAATAAAAAATTGTCTTATCTTTGCACTCCTTGTTTAAAAACAAGACAGGGTTCGGTAGCTCAGTTGGATAGAGCAACAGCCTTCTAAGCTGTGGGTCTTGGG
>CAYGGD010000165.1:0-2653 GCA_964349315.1 uncultured Muribaculaceae bacterium | reverse complement strand
ATTATTTGATATTTCTCTTTCTCATTGATTCACCTTTCAACTCATAGCGGTGTGCCGAAGCTGACAGTCTGTCCATTATTGCATCGGCTATTGTTGATTCATTGATATATTCATACCAGCTTGCAACGGGTAATTGCGAAGTTATGATGGTTGATTTTCTCCCATATCTGTCTTCTAAAATTTGTAAAATTGTAAGTCGTGCGGTTTGATCCAGGGGCTGCAAACCAAAATCATCGAGTATTAACAGATGTGTTTTTTCAATCTGTAACAAAAGCTTTAAGAGCGTACCTTCCAGTTTGGCAACTGTAATTTTCTCGAGAAACTTGCTCATGGAAAAGTACAAAGTTCTGTATCCGAAGGCACAAGCCTGCCGACCTATGGCACATGCCAAAAAGCTTTTACCACAGCCGGCAGCACCGGTAATCAGGATGTTTTCAGCTCTCTTTACAAACCCGCAATCGGCGATTGTTTGAATCGATTCCTGTGTAAGATTCCGATCTGTAGTGCAATGCACCTGTTCAAGGAATGCATCGTAGCGCAATTTGCTTGTTTTCAGATACATCTGAGTCCGGTTGTGCAGCCGCGACTGTAGTTCTGCTTCTGTTAAGTTGGCCATCAGTTGATGGACACCTGGTTGCTGCTGTACAGGTAACGATAGCACACCATGGTATACCTGTTTCATGCCGGAGAGTTTAAGCCTCTCCAATTCGTAAATTGTGTTTTGAGTATTCATATTGGAAAAATTAAGAATGTAATTGATTGATTTGCCGTTTTATGTGTATGATTCTTTTCCTCGTATATTCTCATGTTTGGGAAGTGATTGTTCTGTCGATTGAAAGATAGCCTCTAAATCCCGGTTGTTTTTTAAAATGTTTGCCACAATAGCATATGTAGTTGTGGGCAATGTCATGGCCATTGTACATGCAGCCTCCAATCTTATTCTGCCATATTTTGACCCTAATGACAGGACTCCCTGACAAGCTTTATAGGTCTGCTCAGGGAAAAAGTTTCTTGCCAACAAGCGTGCTATTACCTGGCGTGTATTGGCACCTGTCTTTTCTCCCTGACCTAAAAAGTAGTCGGCATCCCAGCCCTTGGTTTCTTTATATTTTTGGTGGTTCTGCGGCATGTGTTCCTCCCTGGTTGTGTAACCGTTTCGGCGTACATCTCTGCGATGCAGGGCAATCCGTTGCAAATCAAGAAAAACCTCTACCTCCCATGCATCATACACCAACTGAACGTGTTTTCCAACATGGATATAGGGAACACTGTATTGATGCATATCTTCACCCAGCAATACATGGTAATTATGTTGTACTTTTGCTTTGGTACGGTGTCGGACAATAAAATCCATCGCGGGAAGAGGTTTTAGAAGATGTTGTTCTTCTTTGTGGAATATCTCATCACGAGAATGGCCGGTACGCTGCATTGGAGTAGCATTATGCACCTCCAGGCATTCCATAACAGCTACATTGGCACTTTCAAGAGAAAAGAACTCCCTGTTGCGCAAGGGTGCATAGATACGCTGATAGGTTGTGCTAACCTGCTTTTCCACGCTGGATTTGTCGCGTGGCTTTAATACCCGGGTAGCCAATAAACTGATATTGTAATATACCGAGAACTGCTCGGCAAGTTCATTAAAGGTGGGCTCGTACCGATTACTTTTGAGAACAAACTGCTTCATGTTATCGCTCAGGATAGCGCGGGGCACACCTTCAAAATACTTCAGACACTGGGCTAATGCAGTATAAAGATAGTATCCGCAGGCATTTTCAAGAATCTGAACAAAGCTTTTTCCACTAAAGGGAAGAACACACACCAGAACAGGATGTTCGTGCCTGACACCGGTAAGAGGATCAGTAACAGGGAAGGTTTTACCCGCAAAATCAACCTGTAATTTATCTGCAGGCTCATGATCAAGGTGCATCACAACCTTTTGCAGGCGTGATTGTTTGGATAAGCGCTCACAAAACTGACTGTATTCATACCCCTGAGGGTGGACTGTGTGATACTCTTGCCATAAAAGCTTACGGGTGACACCCGTACGTTTTAGTTCTTTGAGAAAATAATCCACCTGTAAATCGAAAATAGCTGCCCGCGTATCCTCCTTCACGCTGATTGCTTGTTCGGGATAAACAAACTTGGCCAGAGCAGTGTCGTTGAGCAGGAGTAATTGGCTCAGTGTAAGCCCGCAAAGTTTAAAACGACGTGCGTAAAGAGCAATCGTATTACGACTAAGCGCTAATTGACGTGCAGCCTCTCGCTTGGAGCGACCCTCCTCTAATAATTGAAGAATTCTTCTGACTTGTAACATTGTTAATACTGTATTTGCCATAGCATCTTTTTTATCTCAAAGATACAAGGCTGTTACAAATCTACCATGATGTTTTTAACAAGTGGCTCAGTTTGCCGGAATCGGAATCGCCCCCCTTACTACTCTCTTAACAAATGGCCCCTTTTGTGCCGAAATGACAGTCCAAATAAACGACATCATTAACCAAAAAAACAACTGAAAATCTTAACAAAAGGCTCACTTTAATCCGGAATGGTGGCTCACTTTGGTTCGGAAGGAGTGGCTCAGATTAGTCCGGAATATTCAGTATTCACCCGGACCCTGACCTCTTTGTCCAATTTTATTCAAGAACACACCTTC
>CAYGGD010000164.1:0-2735 GCA_964349315.1 uncultured Muribaculaceae bacterium | reverse complement strand
CAAATGTTACATTTCCGTTTACATCTGTCTTTGTCTGTACACCTGCAGATGTTCCAATGATTCTCTGACCAAGGTTGGTAGCAGGTTTTTCCAGCTGCTCTGCCTTGATAATATTAAACGAGCCTGTTGCCCTCTCTTTTGATAAGGTCTGATAACCTGTAACCACTACATCCAGTAGCCGGATATTATCCTGAGACATCTCAATGTTAAAAACTGTCACACTTCCGGAAATCACAATCTCTCTGGTTATCATACCTATAGATGAAAAGCGTATCCTATCTCCATTTTTAACCTCAAGAGTATATTCTCCCTCGTTATTTGTGAATGAACCATTTTTGGAGGTCAGATTTTGAATAGATACACCCGGGAGAGGTAGTTGTGTGTCATCTACAATTTTCCCTTTGATATAAAAAGTCTCCTGTGCAGTTGTTGACGGGTTTCCTACTCTTGGTAGATTACTACCCGGTACAATCTCTTTTGGGGCAAGCGTAACCTGTTTATTATTAATTTTATAGGATATACCTCTCTCTAAGAAAAGTGCATTGAACAACTTTTCTATAGGCTCGCCATTTGCTCTATAACTGATAGTCACTTTGTCATTAATTGCAGTTAATGCATTTGAGTAGACAAAGTCATAGCCGGTCTGGCGGTTAACCTCGGCAAGAATATTCTTTAGAGGGGTATCCTTAAAGTTAATGTCAATCTTTTGCGCATAGACAACGTTGCAAAAGAGAATAAAGATAGTTACTAAAGATAAAAGCCTTAATAATGCTTTTGGTACTGTTTTACTATTCATAATTTAATTGTTTTGGGTTTGTCTGTAGAACAACATCAAAGCTAATTACCCTAACAAAAAAATTATAATTATCTCCGATACAGAACTACCTTGTTGCTGTCAATAGTATAATCTATTAGTGCACAGTATTTTATCATCTCCATGATTTGTACAATAGATTCAGAGCGGAATCTTGCGGTTATATCAAATCTGTATATTGATGGATCTTTAACTAGAAACTCAGTCCCATGCCACCTCTCAAGCATTTTGATAACTTCGGAGAGTGGAGTAGACTCAAAAATTATTCGACCCTCTTTCCAGGCAACCTGCTTATTGGCATCTGCAGGTTTAATAAGGATTGGGTTCTGCTTGGCTCTTATGATACATGATTCAGATGGCTTGAGTGTTGTGACAATCTCTTTTACTTTGCCAAAAGTGCTGCTCGCCCCTTTAGATACTACATTTAGAGAGCCGGAGTAGAGTGTTGTCTGTGCTTCATTATCATTGTCATAACTTCTGACATTAAACCTAGTTCCTAAAACCTCAATCTTAAAATCCTTATTTGTGCTAATAACAAGCGGTCGTAATGAATCACTCACAACATCAAAATATGCCTCTCCGGAGAAGTGAACCTCTCTGATATCAGATGCAAACTTGTCCGGATATGTTATTCTTGTATCTGAGTTGAGCCATACAGCGGAGCCGTCGGGGAGGGTAATTTTTGCCTTTACCCCTTTTTCGGTATAAATTTCGTGTCTTGACTCCTCTGAGAGCTGTGAAAGTCTTACAGGCCTATCTCCATATTCTTTGACCAGCCGGCTGTTACTATCTATAAGAAAAAGGTTTAGCCCAATTGATAAAACTGCAATTGCAACTGCAGCATATGATATGTATTTAATATATCTCTTGAAAAAATATATTCTGCTTGTAGTAAGTAATCTTATCACCTCCAACTCCGCATCACTTGCCTTATTGTTGGATATATTCTGAGATATCCACAAATTGTTGAGCAAAACAAAATACCTCTCGTTATCGGGGCTCTTTCCGATCCAATCGTATATCTCGGTCTCCTCGTGCTTAGCGGCTTCCCCTTTAATGTACTTTAGTAATAGCTCTTTTTTCATATTAATCTCTCTGTATATTAAAACAATCTCATAGTTAAATACCCTAACAAGATTGGAAGATAATCCTTAAGTATTTTTCTCAAAACCCTCAATGCATACATTATTCTATACTCTACCGTTTTAACCGATATTTCCTGATCTCTTGCAATCTCATCATATTTAAGATTACTGAACCTGCTCAGGCAAAAAGTTGACCTTACACTATCCGGCATTTTTTGCAGAGCCACATTGAGTAATTTTTCGACCTCATTTCCATAAAGTAGTCCTATGGATGAGTCTTTTAATGATTCAAGATTTAGTGCATCCCTGTTTTGTCTTCTGCCATACTCGGAGTAGTTCTGTTTAACCTTCTCCCTCTTGAGAATATTCAGGCACATATTTTTTGCCAGAACAAAGAGATATGGTAGCAATTCGTCCGAAAAAGTGAGATTCTCTCTGTTATTCCAAACCGACACAAAGACATCCTGAGCCACATTTTTTGAGAGATTATCGTCTGTCAAATAGTGATTGCAGAACGATCTGATCTTGTGGAAATTATCAACATACATCTGCTCAAAGTCAGATGCCAAAGAGTTTCCCACCTTATCTCTCTTTATTTGCATACGAAGTTTTTCGACGCGGCAATATACAAATTAATTTTAAGAGGAACACCTTGGCAAGGGTTGTGGACCTTGCATTCTTTTGTGGACGTTGTCCACAAAAGAATGTCCACAACCCTTGCCAAGGTTAAATTTTTTTATACCTTCGCACCTGAAATGAGAGCACAATTATCCATTATTCTATCACTGCTGCTGCTGGGTTTTTATAAATCGGGCGGAGCATCTGTTGTGCATTAA
>CAYGGD010000163.1:0-2758 GCA_964349315.1 uncultured Muribaculaceae bacterium | reverse complement strand
CAATTGTACTTTAACATTAAACTGTGTCTCACTTTTCAATTCCTCAACAATGTTTTTTTGTTCCTCTCTGTTTTGCATTAAAATAGCCATTTGCTCCCGATAGTAGAGAATATTTTCCTGTATTGCTTCGGAATAATTACCCGTTTCGTCTGCAACTGCCAGCATATAAAAGCGATTCTTAAGTATATCAAACAGTTCTTTCAGGTTGTGGCATTGGGGCTTGGTTATATCTAATGAATTGAGAAAACCTTTGATAATAGGATCGGTGTTTGCAGGGTTAATCCAGCGGTAAAATTCCAAATTTTCAACCACCCTTTTGTTTTTATCTGCCAAATTTATCCTTTTATCTGCCCAGCTTATCATATACTCCTCCCCATATTTCAACAACAGAATGAGCGGGTACGGAAAAGCTTGCTGCAGAAGCCGGGCAATGGCAAAACAGACACTCTGCCTGTTTAGGACAACCTCCGATATTACAATTTGTTTGTATTGATACTCCTCTGTTTCGTATTCCATTAACCCTATGGTTTGGGGCTGCAGTACAATCCGCATATGGATTGATGATATGTCGTCACGAATCAACTTCTTTTCCGATGGAGTCAGTTTCATCTGATCCAAAAAGAGTTTCTTGGTTATTACAGTATTAACAACTGCCCTTGGGGGAGGGTTAAAGCTTTGTATCATTTCCGGCTTTTTATAACTACAAATGAGATAACTTCAAAATCGCTTTTGGCGGTGACTCCTTCGGCAGCCAGTGCCACACCATCGGTTGAGAAAAAGGATGCAGCTCCTATTTCGTGTGACTTCCCTATGATGCTCTCCATAGCAACTTGAAGGAAGCCGCTGTACTTTTTCATATCCCGATAGTTTTTGGTTTCTTTATTTACCTGCGCTGCTATCTCCTTGACTACCTCTATCTGTCCCTGACACAGTTTCTTCATATAGTCCAGACAGCGTTTCCCTTGCATATAACCCAGCAGTGTTTCGCCTTCCTTCCCTACATATACAAGATAATAAGGAGATAAAATACTTTTACCTTTTTCACCTTTTCTGTTTCGCAAACAGAATATAGTTCCCTCAATAATTTCCGGGTCGTTTGAATAAACAACTGTGTGTACTCCGTGTGGTGTCTGGTCTATATTGTCTTTATTGCTTTTTGAGTACTCCAGTAAATCCATTCGAAAATCATTCATATTGCTATCGGTGATGGTCATTCCTCCCTGAATATCCTCCAAGTCAAGGACTGTGTTTTGCAGTTGTTCCAACTGTTTGCGCCTGTATTCCAGATCGTTCATTTCATCCTGACCATTCATCTCTATGAGGTTCTCTTCTCCTGTTGCCGATATGTCAAGCAAAACCATCTTGCCCTTTACCCGGCTTTCAAGATTTATGTATTCGTTTAACTCCATATTGGGCCAGAAGTTGACCAGCTGGACCCTCTCATTTATTGATCCAAGACGGTCTATTCGCCCAAATCGCTGAATTATCCGCACGGGATTCCAGTGAATATCGTAGTTAACCAAAAAGTCGCAGTCCTGAAGGTTCTGACCTTCGGAAATACAATCCGTGGCAATTAGAATATCAATCTCCTCTTTTATTTTGCTGCCTGTTTTACTCCTCTCCTTTGAAATAGGAGAGAAACTGGTAAGCAGATCATTCATCTCTGTTCCGGAGTGAGGCAGGTTTGTTTTATTGGTTCCTGTTCCGGTTATGAGAGTTGAATAAATACCGTGTTTTTTGTGTGCCCAAGTAGAGATGTCGTGATACAAATAATTTGCAGTATCGGCAAACGCAGTAAATATTACTACTTTCCTATTTGCTCTGTTAATGGGATTATCTATTTTATTGGCAATTATTCGCTTTAATTCCTCTAATTTTTCGTCTCTTATTGAATCAATATTTCTTGCGCTTTCAAGAAGCTTGGCAAGTATGTCTCGGTCATATTCAAGATCCTGTTTCCATCTAACTAAGTCCATATCCTGCAACAGAACCTTAACCTTGTTCCCAACTAAAGCTTCGTTGTCGGTATCTTCCAAATCAATATCTTCTATGGTTACGGCTTTCCCTATATATAATGCTGAGTTTGCAATTTTCTCCAGATTATCATTTACCTGTTTTAATAGCCCTTTAATACTTATAGAGAAGGAGTTAATTGAACTCTCCATTCGTTTAAGATAGTTTACCCGCATTAAGTGAATCAAGCTCTTCTCACGGTCTATCTGCTTAAATACGCTGCCTGTTTTAAGTTGGTAATCATATTTCTCTTCATAGCCTGCTCTTTTCTCTGCCAAGACATACTCCATTGGCGTGAAGTTGGCTAAGTTGAGTTTTCGTATGGAGGTATTAATATCTTTTAGTGAGGGGAATAGTTTCCGGCTGTCAATATCTGTTTTTATATTTATCGGCTTGAGTCTCTCCGGAAATTTTCCTACATCATCGCAATTGTAATACTTAACGATATGTTTCCGCGAGCGGGCAATGGTAAGCATATCCAGCAGTTTGAAATATCTGCTATCCAATCTCTCGAACAAAGTATTAATATCTTTTATGTCCGATTTTGTCCACTCTGTGAATTGTCGTTGGGCAAGAGCCATAACAGATGTTATATTGTCAATCCCCTCCGGAACAAAAGCAGAATCATCGCCCTCGGTTATAAATGAAATTTGATTTTTTAAATCGTTCATTCTATTGTTCACAGGCGTAGCAGACAACATTAACAGTTTAGTTTTGACCCCTTTCCTGATAATCTCATTCATCA
>CAYGGD010000162.1:0-2833 GCA_964349315.1 uncultured Muribaculaceae bacterium | reverse complement strand
ATCTTAATGACTCTGTATTTGTTAAAACATTAAGCAATAAAGGATTTACTGTGACCTATTCAGATAAGGCAGAAAATGATATAGTAGAGATTAATCAAATGGTTAATAGAAAACCTGTGTTGTTAAGAGCAATGTCAAAAAGCGGAGTGAAGCCACTAATTGTTGTTAATGGTGAGGTGGTTAAAGAGTCATTCGATCTTAGTAATTATCCTGCCGAATCTATTGTTTCCGTAAATGTTATCAAAGGAGGTCATGCAACTTCTAAGTATGGCGAGAAGGGACAAAATGGGGTGATAGAGATTACTATGATAAATGGGGATCGAAAATATGATGGTAAAAGAGAGGCAATAAAAAATTATCAGACCGTTATTGTTACCGAAAGCAGAGAACATGATGCCGATACATTAAAATCAAAAATCAGGATCAGAAGCTCTGAATCTTTGAATAATTCACTTATTGTAATAGATGGAAAGATTATGGAATCTGGCTTTAATATGTCTGATATTTCACCGGAAACAATTGCCTCGATATCTATTCTAAAAGATAAAAGTGCTATTGAGAAGTATGGCGAAAAGGGAGAGCATGGTGTAATCGAGATTACCCTAAAAAAGTAAATAAAAAGCATTTAAACGAAAATATTTTGTACCTTTGATGACTTTTTAGTAAGCATTTTAAAGACAAAATATTATATAATGAAACAAGATCTTCAGATTTCAGAACTGATAAAGAAGGAGGAGAACCGTCAGCTGCACGGTATCGAGCTAATAGCTTCCGAAAATTTTGTCACACCTCAGGTGCTATCTGCACTTGGATCTGTACTGACCAATAAATATGCCGAGGGTTATCCCGGCGCAAGATATTACGGAGGGTGTGAAGTTGTAGATCAGGTAGAACAACTGGCAATAGACAGACTTTGCCAGTTGTTTGATGCAGAATATGCGAATGTTCAACCCCACTCTGGTGCTCAGGCAAATATGGCCGTATTTATGGCATGTCTCACTCCGGGAGATACATTTATGGGGTTAGATTTGGCTCATGGTGGGCATTTGACCCACGGCTCTCCTGTTAATATGTCAGGAATTTGGTATAATGCTATAGCTTACCAGGTTAGTGAGGAGACAGGGCTGATCGATTATGACGATATGGAGCGTAAGGCATTGGAGCATAAACCAAAAATAATCGTTGGAGGTGCTTCTGCCTATTCAAGAGAGTGGGATTGGGAGAGAATGAGAGCGATTGCAGATAAAATTGGAGCTCTCTTTATGGTTGATATGGCACACCCTGCAGGTTTGATTGCCGCAGGACTTCTTAAAAATCCGGTTAAATATGCCCATATTGTAACATCCACAACTCACAAAACTCTCAGAGGTCCAAGAGGTGGAGTAATAATAATAGGTAAGGATTTCGACAATCCATTCGGCATTAAAACCCCTAAGGGAGAGATAAAAAAGATGTCTGCAGTTATAAATTCAAGTGTCTTTCCCGGTATTCAGGGCGGTCCTCTTGAGCATTGCATAGCTGCAAAGGCTGTCTCTTTCTTTGAGGCGCTTCAACCGGAATTTAAAGCCTATCAGACACAGGTTCAGAAGAATGCTCAGGCATTGGCAGCTGCTTTTGTAGAGAGGGGATATAAGATTGTTTCGGGTGGTACAGATAATCACCTTATGCTTATAGATTTAAGAGGTAAATTTCCGGAACTTACAGGAAAAATGGCAGAGAAGACACTTGTTCTTGCAGATATTACTGTAAACAAAAATATGGTTCCTTTCGATAGCAGATCTCCTTTTCAAACCTCAGGTATCAGAGTGGGAACACCTGCTGTAACTTCGAGAGGGTTGCTTGAGAAGGATATGCCTTTTATCGCTGAGTTGGTAGACAGAGTTCTCTCAAATCCGGAAGATGAGGCAGTTATTGCAGATGTAAGGGAGCAGGTAAGGAAGAAAATGCACGGATTACCGTTGAATATTTGGTAACGGATGAATATCCGGAAGCTGACGAGTACATCAATTTATCTCAACAGTTTCCGAAGATATAACAGATTCAGGCGGATCGGCAACAGGCTGTTCCGCCTCTTTTTTCTCAAACAGTGAGAATCTCGGAATATCCGGCATAATACCAAAAAGTACCCTTGTGTGTGGAAACTGTGGCATTAATAGGGTCATAATATATTCTCTCTGAGAGGGAATTACTTTTCTATCAGACACATCAAATCTTGTTGTGGGTCTCTCGCTAAACCGGAGTACGAACCCTCGAAGCTGCTTTTTATCCTCATCGAGGTCAATAATCGGATGGATATCACTCTTTAGGTTATCAAAATATCTTACCTTTTGAACAGCTCTATCTTTTATTTCAGCACTCATCGTCTTACACTCTTTTTGATTCATTGTCGTAAGAATGCTATCTTCCGCAAGAAAGAAGATAAGATTTACACCTCCGAATGCATCAAAGCGGGTAAGATCTCCCTCGGTAAAGTGTGCGATAATATCGGCAGACTTAATCTGGTTATAGTGCAGTGAGTCCTCTTTTGTGATTACAAATGCATTGCTAAGGAGCTCTGTCCTTTTGAGTTTACTATCCGATAAGACGAGCTGAATACTATCTCCGGTAAACTGATTATTCTCATTCCAGAGTACAGGATTTTTGTAAAGTCTTATGATTGAGTCGATAGAATTGAACATAAGTGAGTCACACAGACCCTGAAAATCGCTGCGGAAAATCCTTATATCACGGTTTGCAGTGATAAATCGTATTTGTGTTGAATCCTGCAATGGAATATTTAGCGAATCGGGCAGAGGTGTATTTAGCGAATCGGGCAGAGGTGTTTTAAGCGAAT
>CAYGGD010000161.1:0-2958 GCA_964349315.1 uncultured Muribaculaceae bacterium | reverse complement strand
TTTTAATATTTAACCCTTAGAATGTCAAGTTCAATCCAACAGACATACCTGCGGTAGCAGGAACACCTGCAAAGTCAATACCGGCAGAGCTGGATCCTATAACACCCGATCCTGCTACACTGGTTTCCGGATCCATACCTTTATAGTTGGTCAACAACCAAAGATTTGTTCCCTGAAGAGTCACTGTAAGCCCTTTAATTACATTCTGTCTCTTGATTATATCCTGAGGAAGAGTGTATGAGAGATATACCGAACGCAGACGCAACCAGTTTGTCTTTGTAATATAGTTAGCTGTTTCAAGAGGATAAGTAGAAGCCCAGTACTTTCTGATGATATCCGAACCGTAGTTCTGAGCACCGGCAATTGTGTACTTCTCGTTAGCGTTGTAGGTAACAGTTTTTGGCTCGAACTCCTTACTTACAGGGTTCTGAGATACTCCGGTAATAGTCAGGGACTCTCTGTCCATAGATCTCTGGCTCATACCTGCCATAGTCATAAAGTAGTCTGTTCCGTTGAAGATATCTCCACCAACTCTTAAATCAAGAAGGAATGAGAGGTTGAAGTTCTTATACTGGAAGCTGTTGTTTAGACCGCCTGTGAAAGATGGCTCCCTGTCACCAACCATTTTGGTTGTAAGGTTATCACTTAGAGGCATACCTGTATTCCAATCCATAATTACATTTCCGTTGTCATCCCTTCTCCATGTAGATCCCGAGATACCAAAGAAAACGCCATTATTGAAAGAGGCTGCCTTAGCATTACCATACTGTACATCTGTTACATAAAGAACATCCTGTCCTGTAAGAAGGTTAGATACCGTTCCGCGGTTACCTGCAAGGTTAAGGGTTACATCCCATGTAAAGTTTTTGTTTGTTACAGGTATTGCATTCAAAGACAACTCCATACCTTTATTAACGATCCTTCCTACGTTAACAGATAGAAGGATATAACCTGTAGATTGTCCAAGACGAGGAGTGGTGATTTGATTCTTACTCTCATTCTGATAGTAAGTAAAGTCAAAACCGAAACGTCCGTTAAAGAAACGTGCCTCAAGACCTGCCTCTATCGACTCGGTAATCTCCGGCATCAAATAAGGGTTACCACGTGTCCAGCTGTTTCCAACACCTGTTCCTGCAAGAAATACTCTTGGTGCCCAAAGTGTAGTACTGGTTGCATATGGATGTGTATCCTTACCAACTCTCGCCCACGATCCTCTAATCTTTGCAAAAGAGAGAACATCATTCTTAGGAAGAAGTTCAGAGAAGATAAGGCTTCCACCAACAGATGGATAGAAATATGACCAGTCCTCTTGAGGAAGTGTGGATGTCCAGTCATTTCTACCTGTTACGGTTAGATATGCTATGCTTTTGTAAGCAGCCCTGAATTCACCGTAAACACCCATAAGTCTTCTTTGAGAGAATGTAGTCTGTGCAAATTTATCGGAATCATTTATATTACCAAAGCTGAAGAAACCAGGGGTAATAAATTTGTAACCATGCATACCGTCATTCTTTGTCTTTGTATCCTCAATTGACTGACCTAAAAGTAGGTTAAAGTCAAAGTCAGATATCTTCTTGTTAAAGTTCATCATAAGGTTAGATGACACATACTCATAGTTGATTGTAGCGTGGCTTAGACGTCCACCCTGATATGTCTCTCTAACTGCACTGCCAGGTGCAATAAATGTATAGTCGAACTTATTATAGGTATCGATACCTGCTCTATAGCTGATATCAAACCAGTCAGTAACTTTGTATGATGCATTGATGGAACCTGTAAGACGTTTGTTCTCGTCGTACATTCTGTTCTTATTGATAATCCAGTAAGGGTTCTCAACATCGTCAGCAAGAGGCTGGAGGCCTTCAAACATACGATATTTTGTACCATCATCCTTAAGATAACGGGACATGTTTTCGCTTCTTGCCCATCCGTAAAGAGCTGTCATGGTACCGTTTCCGCCACCACCCCAAAGACCGTCAGTTGTAAGGGTCTTATCTGTAACTGCAGATGAGTATGCTACGTTTGCTCCTACTGTAAATTTACCAAATTTTTGATCGCCATTGAAGCGGAAAGTGTTCTTACTGAAACCAGTCTCAGGGATGATACCCTCCTGATCAAAGCGAGATGCAGAGAGGAAGAAAGTACCGTTTTTAGTACCGCCCGATACGTTTACACTGTTGTCATAAACAACACCACTCTTGAAGAAATCTTCAATATTGTTGTATAACTTATCGCTCCCGGAGATCTTGTCTCCCCATGACTGTGTTGTATAATCGCTGAAAAGACCGGCCTGATTGTAGAAACCTCTTTTGTACATATCCTGTTGCTCAGGGAATCTGTTTACCCAGCTTGTAGATAATTTCGAGCTGAAAGTAACTCTTGTTGCACCCTCAGCACCCTTCTTGGTTGTAATAAGGATTACTCCCGGAGCCGCTTTTGAACCGTAAAGTGCGGTTGCTGCAGGCCCTTTAAGAACTGACATATTCTCAATATCTTCCGGGTTGATGTCCATAATACGGTTACTGTTGGTTGTCGATCCTCTTGTAGCACCGTCAAAACCACTGTTACCTCCTATTGGAGTTGAGTTGTCATAGATGATTCCGTCAACCACAAAAAGTGGCTGATTATCTCTCTCAAGAGATGTTCCTCCACGGATAATAATCTGAGCTCCCGCACCGGCAGCACCACTTGACTGAGTAACATTCACCCCGGCAATTTTTCCGGAGAGTGAATTGATTACATTTGATGTCTTATTTTTGAGGATCTCATCACTTTTGATCTCCTGAACAGAGTATCCGAGTGCTTTTCTCTCTCTTTTAATACCAAGAGCGGTAACAACCAACTCATCCAAAAGAAGAGCATCCTCCTCCATTGTAATGTTGATAACTGCTCTGTTATTCACGGGTACTCTCTCTGTTTTCATTCCTATTGCAGAGAATACAAGAATACCGTTACCGG
>CAYGGD010000160.1:0-2965 GCA_964349315.1 uncultured Muribaculaceae bacterium | reverse complement strand
TTAAAGATGATGATGTTAAGGAGATGGATATGGAGGGTCATTTAATGTATGGTGCCCTTGCTGTTTGCAAAACTCTTGAAGATTTCGAAAACTACCTTAACAACCTTCCCAGGCCAATGAGGGTGGAGGCCAATTTTGGAGTTGTTGATGCCTATGGAGGAGCTGCTTACTACGAAACGAACAACCATAAATTTGTGAAGGTTGATGTTAACGATCCGGGAATTGCTCCACAGGGTTATCTCATCTACACAAATTTCTCTTATACCGGTAGATTTAACGAGGGTATGGGCTACATAAGACATCAAACAGCTACAGAGATTATGTCAAAACAATCTCCTTTCAGGAACATAACTCCTGAGTGGATATTTAATAACTTATCCCGCTCGTTTTATCATTCACTTATGGGTATAGATCTTACAAAACAGGATAGTTCTCCGGAGAAATTTACCGGTTGGGTAATAGATCAGGATTATATTCCAAGAAAATCATCTACAGCCTCTGTAGCCATCCAGGGTGTAAAACCGGGAGAAGATCCTGAAATGACCATAATGTGGACAGTTCTGGGCTACCCTCCGGCAGGCGTAGCTATTCCTCTTTGGGTTAAAGCAGGAGAGAATCAGCCGGCGTTGGTTGTTAAATCTAAAGAGAGTGATAATGCTATTGCGTGTGATAATGCGCTTGCTTTAAAATATAATACATTTTCACTTAAAAGAGGGAGCGGTCAGAGGTATATGAATTTTAATCTCATATACAACAGCAATGGCAATGGATATATGCAGGAGTTAAGTGCTACCGAGTACTATGTGACAAATACCATTTACAAACCACTTATTAAAAAGTGGAGAGAAAGCGGTATTAATATGAAAGAGCTGGATGAGGCCAATAAAAAGGCAGAATTAAACATCAATCAGGTTTACGGTACATTATTAACAAGAATATCTCCTGTAAAACAATAGCAATTCCAATTAATGCAGAGCTGATAAGCGTATCAAGAAACAACGCTATCAGCTCTTTTTTTATGTCATATTCAGCCAAGAGTGAATTATAATCACCCCACTTAATAATTGCTGCAAATGACTTAAATGTAATCATATACAGCAATATAGCTAAGTAAAAAAGGAGTATGGGTTTGAATACAAAAAGAAAGGACCCCTTTTTCTTCTCTTTTTCAAGGTAGATTATTGGGTAAATAAACGCAAGCCCCTCCAGAACGATTGCCAGGGTAGGAAATATTCCTTCTCCTAAGAAATTGAATCTATGAAAGACAGCATAAATAATAATTCTAACTATTGAAGCAACTAATGCTACCAAAGGAATGCTCCACCACCTGTTTGATGATTTGTAGGCTGCCCACATGAAGAGAACTCCAATAGGGATAAGTATTGCACTTGCTAAAGAGCTGTTCAACAGGTGCAATAGATAACCCAGTGTAATCTCAAAAACGCCCCAAAGGGCACCATATTTTAGTATGGATTTAGCTCTCATTACAGTTCTATTCTTAAATCCTGAAGTGAAAGAATATGTCCGTCGTTTGGAGCGGTTATAACAATTTTAACGGCCATTACAGGCTTTTCAGGCTGGAATACAACAACTCCCCTTTCAAAAGAACCTGCCTTGATGTAATTTTTTCCGTCGTATGAAAATTCAACATAACCATCGGTAACTCCGTAGAAAGATATATTTGGAATACCTGTCTCAACTGTTATTCTGCTTGCTCTTACAGCTTCTGAAAAGTGATAGATAAGGTAGTCACCTTCCTTAACTCTTGATGCACTTCTGAAATAGGTATCGTATTTATAATCTGTCAGATTTTTAAGAGCAAATCTGGTGTTTTCTTCAATTGAAGTTTCAATCCTGGTTTCAGGCATTAAATAGGTGTAAGGTGCGTTTTCAGGCGAAATAGTAACGCTTTTAAGTTCATCTTTGAAGAATGTTGCAAAACGGAATTTATGAGGCTTGTCAGTAATTATCTCTCCTTTATAAACAGGAGAAAAACCGGTTGGCTCACTCTCGTCGGTAGTGTATCTTACTACTGCCCAAGAGTAAGGAAGCTCTGCCTTAACTGCTCCGTTTTCAAACTTTGCAACGGGAGGCGGAACCCTAAAGAAGATTCCCATCTGATACATCCTTTCGAAGTGATGCCTGGTCATCCTTTTGTAAAAATTGTTCCACTCCTTGTATTGTGGTTGTGTCCAGCCCACCTCTGCAATTGCAGCAAGACGCGGATATGTTTGATAATCTATAAACCTTGGTGGCCATCCAAGCAATTCAGTCCAGAGTGCTCCCTGAACTCCAAGAATAAGGTGAGCCTGATCGTCCGTCAGGTTTGCGGTTCCAATCGGGTCTAGTGAGTAGCTCTTTTCAAGGGTTACAATTCCCGCCCAGTTGTGGCCTCTTTCAATTGGTGACTGCTTCATATCAAAGTAGCAATATTCACCCGGCATCATTATGGTTGGTTGCCCTTTTGTGACAGACTCTATGCCTTTTGCCACACTTCTCCATGCGTAAACCCGTGAATTGGGATTAAGGTTGCCACCGTCAAGAATTTCATCCCAGCCAGACATATGTTTGCCGTGCTTCTCAACAATAGTTTCCATCCTTCTTACAAAGTAGTTCAAAAGCTCTTCGTGATTCTTCATTCCCTCTTTTTCCATGAGAGCTATGCAATGAGGGCAGGTACCCCACTGGGCATAGTTTACTTCGTCACCCCCAATGTGAAAATTCTTGGAAGGAAACAGTTTAACCATCTCTTTGATAATATCTTCGAGCATTTTATAGTTTGGTTCTTTACCTACACACCAGGCGTTCTGTCCTTCGCCCTGAACACTAAGTTCCCCTATCTCACCCTCACATCCTACATTTGGGTACGAGGCGGTAACTGCCTTGCTGTGACCCGGAAGATCAATCTCAGGAATAACCTCAATGTGTCTTTCGGCAGCATAGGCAACAATCTCCTTAATCTGCT
>CAYGGD010000159.1:0-2969 GCA_964349315.1 uncultured Muribaculaceae bacterium | reverse complement strand
AAAAGGTGGACATTGCTGGACCAGGGTTTATTAATTTTTATTTGAAAAAAGATTCTCTTAATGATATATTAACCGACTACTCGGTTTACCTCAGACTTGAAAGGTCTTTGTCGGCAAACTCTATCAATTCGTATAATTCCGATATCTCAAAATTATGTGATTTTCTCAGTTTAACATTTGGGGAAGTTACTGACGATTTGCTTGTAAACTGTTCTAAAGAGACGCTCTCTCGGTTTCTCGGTTATTTACAGGAAAAGAGACTCTCTAAAAGAACACAAGCCAGAGTAATAAGCTCCTTAAAATCTTTTTTTGCTTTTTTGGAAATTGAAGGAAAAATTTCCGAAAGTGTGGCGGAGTCACTCGACTCGCCGAAAATTGCTGCCTACCTTCCGGCTGTGCTTTCGATAAGTGAGGTTGAAAAAATTATTTCTGGTATAGATCTTTCACTTCCAGAGGGTCACCGTAACAGGGCCATAATTGAAATTCTCTATTCGTGTGGTTTGAGAGTTAGTGAACTGACTAATCTTAAGATATCGGATCTTTTTTTTAAAGAGGGCTTTATTAAAGTTACCGGAAAAGGAAACAAGCAGCGTCTTATTCCGGTGGGTCTGCCGGCTATTGAGGCAGTAAATTACTATATATCAAAGAGAAAAATTAATAAAATTCAAAAGAGATACGAGGATATTCTCTTTCTAAATCAAAGAGGAGGGAAGCTTAGCCGTGAGATGATATTTTTGATAGTCAGAAAGGAGGCAACAAAAAACGGGATCAACAAAGAGGTCTCTCCACACACCTTCAGGCATTCATTTGCAACTCATTTGATAGAAAACGGTGCAGATTTAAGGGCTGTTCAGGAGATGCTCGGACACGAGAGTATCCTTACAACGGAAATATACACACATATAAATAGTGAAAAATGGCGTGCTGGTATTTTAAAGTGTCATCCGAGAGGAAAATTATGATATCAGTGCCATTAGGTATTATATTTGCACGAAAAGCAGCACAATAATTTGATAAATATGAAAAGATCAGTATCAGTTCTGGCACTTATGTGCTTAACTATTCTTACATACGGCAACAACAATAAAGAGGGAGCTACAAGCGATACCTTAAAAACAACCGACCTAAACACTGTGGTTGTAACTGCAAATAAAACCAGAATTAACAGGAACAACGTGCCGTTGACAATCTCGGTGATTACTAAAGAAGATATTGAGATTTCCGGGCACTCTGCTCTTTTGCCTGTTTTATCGGAGCTCGTTCCCGGGCTGTTTGTTACTCAAAAAGGGATGATTGGGTTTGGTGTATCAGAGGGGTCGGCAGGTGCTGTTAATATCAGAGGTGTTGGTCAGGGGAATAAGGTTTTGATGCTCCTTGACGGGCAGCCGCAGTTTGCCGGTTTATTCGGACACTCTTTACCCGATTTGTATGTCTCTTCAGATGTTGAGAGAGTAGAGGTAATAAGAGGTGCTGGGTCGCTGTTATACGGGTCCAATGCTATGGGTGGGGTTGTAAATGTAATTACCAGACAGATGGAAAAAGAGGGAATGGAAACCCGCTTACGAACATCCTACGGTTCGTATAATACCCAAAAATATCAGATTAACAACGGTTACAGTTCCGGTAATCTCTCTACATTTTTCTCTGTTAACCATGACAGAACAGATGGTCACCGTAGGAACTCAAAGTTTAATATTACAAATGGTTATGCAAAGGTTAAATACAGGGCAGGCAATCATTTCAATATTATTGCTGATGTAAGCATTGCAGATATCTACAACGAAAATCCGGGTAGAACCACGGATCCCTTGTATGAAAACAGAATGGATATTTTCAGAGGTTCTGCCTCAGTTGCAGTCGAGAACAATCACAAATTCGGTTCAGGAGCAGTCAAAGGTTTTTATAATAAAGGGAGCCACCGTATTAATGACGGCTATATGCTCAATCAACAGCCAAGAGATTATCTTTTCAATTCAACAGACCACAATTACGGTATAATGGCTTATGAAAGTTTCAGGTTTTTTCCCGGGAACTCCTTTACAATAGGATTTGATTACAAAAACTGGGGTGGTGAGGCCTGGAATTCTGATATCAGTACCGGTAATAAAAACCACATAATAGACAAAAATGTCGACGAAACTGCCGGGTACTTCATAGTTCAGCAAGATTTTTTTGATGCATTGACACTCAATGGAGGAGTGAGATTTGAGTACAACAGTGAGTTCGAAGGTGAATTAATTCCCCAGATAGGTGCAACGCTCCGGGCTTTTCCCGGAAATGTCTTGAAGGTATCAATATCCAAAGGATACAGGAGTCCCTCAATTAGGGAGATGTTTATGTTCCCTCCTCAAAACCCCGATCTTTTGCCTGAAAATATGATTAACTATGAATTGTCAGTAGGTCAAACCATGTTTAATTCCAGATTGACTACGGAGATTAATCTTTTTTATATTGACGGATGGAATATGATTGAGGTGGTTAGAATCAATGGAATACCAAAAAATTTGAACACCGGTTTTTTTGAAAACAGGGGCTTTGAGTTGCAGGCAAGTTACAGAGTAAAACATAATTTAAGAGCCGATGTAAATTACAGTTTTCTTAATACGAGCAAACCTATTCTCGCTTCACCCAAAAATCATCTCTTTGCCGGCATAGTCTACTCTCCGGAAGACTTTATGTTTAATCTTGTTGCTCAGCATATTGGGGGTATGTATATTAATACTGCTACAAAGGCACAGGTAAATTACACACTAATCAATTTCAGAGGCAGTTATAAAACCGATATTTTAGGTCTTAAAACTCGGTTTTTTATTAATGCTGATAATATAACAGGCACCTCATACTCAATAAATGAGGGGTTCCCAATGCCCGGAGCTACTTTTATGGGTGGTTTTGATATATTTTTTTAGGTTTTTATTCATAAATAATTTATATTTGCGTTTAATTAAGAATTAACGCCTCAACACTAT
>CAYGGD010000158.1:0-3016 GCA_964349315.1 uncultured Muribaculaceae bacterium | reverse complement strand
GGGTTGTGGACCTTGCGGACGTTTGTGGACAGACAGCTGAAGGTTTGTGCCTAAATTGAGAGTTATTTCCCGTGCTTTTACGGTTATTTCCGGCTCATGGCTGCCCGGCTCTCTATTGGGCCGGCAGCCGTTCCAGAATAACCTAAGCCCCGGAATAACTTTCCTGATTGAATGAAGGCTTGCTACGGGTTGTTGCAAAAAAAGTTGCTCAAATAGTTTAAAGATTATAACTTTAGGCATATGGAAGATAATAATACAATAATTCACAGTACTCTCAAAGAGGGTTATGATTTCTTTTTCACTGATAAATGGGCTGGGAAGCATCATTTTAAAATATCTACGTTTATGGTGCCTTCCGGGTTACTTTCTGAGGCTATGGAGGTAATTGAGGACTCTCCATATAAGGAGGTAAGGGTTTACCGTATCCTATCTGATTTTGAATCAAATATTGAGGAGGCGGAACATCGGCTTAAAGAAAAGGTAAAAAAAGGTGTCAATAAAAAGTACCTAGAGTACTCATATGGGCGATACTCTATAAAAGGGAGCAAGATTAAGGGACGGTTTTTAGGTGATTGTTTTGAGATTGATGGGTTAAAATTTACGCCCGAGGAGTTTATTGAGACTTTTGAGGAGTATCAAGGCTGGGACTTTTCGATAAGTTTTCATGATAATTGTTAGGGGGACACCTGGGCAAGGGTTGTTTACATTACCGGTCCAACGGGTACTGATTGGTTTTTTAAATACTCAACTTTTAACGATGAGTTATTGTCTGCTCTCAGCCAGCTATGTACCTCACAGGTAACACCTCCCATAAATGTTTGGCTTCCGGGGCCGGTTTCATATCCGGCAATTACAACTACCCTTCTGTTATTGTATGATATCAGAAATTTTGTCCCTCTTGCAGGACGGTGTCCCGGTGCCCACATCATGGTCATCATCCACATTTCACTCTCGGGTGTAAGCTCTGTTGCCTGGATATTTCCTACCGAACCCTGACCTATTTCGCCTCCTTCGGAAGGTGTCCACTGAGTTTTCCATATATTGTTATATAAAGAATTGTACAGCATTGAGTTGTCGTAACTCAAGTATAGATCGAACGAGCGGCTTAAGTGATGGTTAATGTTCTCTGTTACAGTTGATGGGAACAATCTGCCCTGGGGAAATATGTCTCTGTTTGTTACATAATGCGACTCTTGAACAAACCTGCCTGTTACCGGGAATACTATGGTTCTTTCCCAATGCTTAGACACATCCGATCCATATTTATAGCTGTGCTGGATTGTAAGAGGCGTTGTCTCGTACAGGTTTTGAGAATCCCCATTATCAGTTATCTCCTCTTTTTTACAGTTAGTCAGAAGTGTGATCAGAATTAAAAGTTTAAAGTAGTACGTATGGTTATCCATGATTTTTAAATAGTTGGTTGCTGAAAACAAAAATGCTATAAGCCCTATGCCAATACTCAAAAATAGCGCGATTTTGTCAGGAATCCAAGGGGGAACCTTGGCAAGGGTTGTGGACATTGCCAAATATCGGAATAGAAGACAGCCAAACCACGGAATAAAATCAATCCAAAACTCGGAATTATTTGTTTTTTCTTTTTAAATCAATAACTTTACATAAAATTTATGTTTTATGATAGTATCTGATTATATGCCACGAATTAGTGATAATCTACTATCCAAATTACTTGAATCCTCAGGTGCGGTACTAGTAGAGGGTGCAAAATGGTGTGGAAAAACGCAGTCTTCACTACAGTTCGCCAATAGTGCAATTTATATGCAGGATCCTGATGAGGGACCTGCCTATATGCTACTTGCAGATAGCAAGCCCTCTTTGTTGCTTGCAGGAAATACCCCTTTATTAATCGATGAATGGCAGATGGCTCCGGTATTATGGGATGCCGTAAGATTTGCCGTTGATAAAAGGGGTTCTGTTGGTCAATTTATCCTGACAGGGTCTGTAACTCCGGAAACTAAAACAATGCATACCGGAACCGGTCGAATTGCTAGAATGATGATGAGACCAATGAGTTTGTTCGAATCAAACGAGTCAAACGGATCTGTATCCATTAAAGAACTGTTTGATGGGAAGGTAGATGTTGCTGCTCTAAGCACTTTGACAATTGACAAGATTGCTATTGCACTCTGTCGCGGAGGGTGGCCATCTGCAGTAAAGATGAAGAAAAAATCTGCTCAAGTAGCAATTAACTATGTTGAAAGTATTATTAACATTGATATTTCAACCACTGATGGAGTGGAGAGATCCCAGGAGAAAGTTCGTTTGCTTCTTCAATCGTTAGCCAGAAATATCTCCACAATGGCTACAGACAGGACAATTATGGATGATGTCAGTGCAAATCATTCTTCAATCACAGATAAAACGCTAAATTCTTACTTGAATGTACTACAGAAATTATTTGTAGTTGAGGATGTTAAGGCTTGGCAACCTTCGTTGAGATCAAAAACTGCAATCCGCACAGCGAGCAAAAGACAATTTGTTGATCCCTCCATTGCAACAGCAGTATTAAGAGTAGATTCGGACGGTCTTTTAAGAGATTTTGAAACTTTCGGACTATTGTTTGAATCTTTGTGTACAAGAGATTTGAGAGTGTACGCTCAAGCAAATGATGGAGATATATTTCACTACCGAGATAAAACCGAATTGGAATCAGATTTAATAATTAAGCTCCACGATGGTCGTTGGGCAGCTATTGAAGTCAAATTAGGTAACTCTTATATTGAAGAGGCTGCGAAAAATCTCATTAAACTCAAGGAAAAAATTGATGAGAATAAAATGAGAAAGCCTTCATTTCTTATGATTGTAACAGGAGGACAAGCAGCTTATAAAAGAGATGATGGAGTTCTGGTTATCCCTATAGGATGTTTGAAAGATTAACCCAAAATTTAGGGGAACACCTTGGCAAGGGTTGTGGACCTTGCATCCGTTTGTGGGAAATGGGGTTGAAACATTAGAGTGCTTTTACTTGTTCTTATTACAATTCTAATACTTCAAATTA
>CAYGGD010000157.1:0-3025 GCA_964349315.1 uncultured Muribaculaceae bacterium | reverse complement strand
TTATAAAATCATGGAAAATGAAGTTGATAAGACAACAGTTATTTCATTGGTAAATAGAGTTTTACATAAATATTTGGTTAACAGCTGGAGTTTGGATAAAGGCTTTTACAGCAAGGCAAATAAAGAAGCATTAAAGCTGCATGTTGATAATGTAGCAATGCGAAAAAAAGGGAAATTAACCCAGGCTGAAAAAGAAGAAGAAAGTCAAACTCAGTTCAAAAAACTGTGTAATAAACTGTTTATTTCAATCCAAAAGTATACCAGTATTTCATTCCAAAAGTATACCATTTAATTTAATTATGCAAAGCATTTTGATTTCCTTTTGCGGTACCGCAAAAGGAAATCAAAATGCTTTTTCCTGTTTTTTACTTTTTGTCTCTTCATACCCCATCATTTTTCTGGTTTCCTTAATCCTATAGGATTCTCCATTCATGTTTACTAAGTGCGCTTTATGGGTCAATCTATCTATAAGTGCGGCGGTTAGTACCGGGTCTCCAAAGATCTCCGGCCAGCGGTCAAATCCAAGGTTTGTAGTTATAATGGTTGATTTTCTGCCAGCTCTCAAAGATAAGTGATTGAAAAGAAGCTCTGCTCCGTTTTTATCGAACGAAACATACCCAAATTCATCACATATCACCAAGTCATACTTCTCAAACTTAGTTTCCAGTTGCCTAAGGGTCCGCTCTGAATGAGACTCTCTGAGTTGTGTTAGCAACCTATGCACCGTAGTAAATAGCACCTTATACCCCATTAAACAGGCTTTAAGTCCAAGACCTATGGCTATATGTGTTTTGCCTGTTCCAGGATTACCAGCCAAAATAACATTTTGTGCCGATTTGATAAAATCCAACCTCTCAAGCATTGGGAGTTTTTCTTGCGCTCCAGGGGGAAGTGCGCTACGCTCAAGACTTGTTAGATAAAGCTTGGCAGGAAACCCCGCTTGTCGTATCTGTGCTTTTTTTCGATTCTCTAATCGATTTTCGTATTCACGTTCCAATAGCTGTAGCAGATATGCTTCGTAATCAAGTCGATTCCTGGCTGCTTCACCTGCAAGCTCCTTAAAGTCGCGTCTAAAAACCGGCAATCTTAACTCCTTGCTGTAGTTTTGTATATTTTCTTCTATTGTATTCATAAGTGTTAGATTAAATTTGAATGGACATCAGATCTGTGAATTGTGTCAATTGATGCTGAGCGTTTTTGAAAATTTCATCGTTGCCGGTTTTAATTTTAGGAGTATCTCTATTATCCAACAAAACCCTTAGTTTTTCAATTGTTATTCCACTAATATCATTAGAGGTTAATCGCTTTACAGACTCTTCGAGCTTTTCCTGATTGATTTTCAGCCTCTGACAGTAAGACAAAAAGTCGATAAACTCCCGAGGCTCATCTTTAAAATGATTTTGATAAAGACCTCTGAGATAGTGGCTGCCCGTCAAGGCTACACTACCTGCTAAAGCTCCCGGTTTTCGCTTAAAAGTAGAAAGGTAGTGTTCAATATCAATCATCCACTGATGCTTCCCAAAGTTTAGCCCATGAATGGCTATCGATCTGTTTTGATAAAATATCCTCAGCTCATGAGCGTGTACAAATACATCTACAAATTTACCCACCAAATCATCCGACACTGAGTAGCGGTTTGTTCGATAACTTACTGTGGCATACTTATCCACTCTGAGTTGAGTTTGCTCGGCACAAACTAATGGAGTAGCCGGTAAGATGCCAAGAACTTTTTTCTCTTCTCCTATGAGTTCTGTGGCGCTTTTGCCTATTGTTTTCTGTATTGTGTGATTCAGCTTGTCCAGAACTTGTATCAGCCATGCCTGAGCATCCTGGATGCTCTCAAAGTTGTCTCTCAGAGCAAAAGCTTTGCGGCGCACATACTCTACGCTTCGCTCGACATGACCTTTTTCATTGGCTCGATAGGTGTTGCAAAAACGATGACTAAAACCGTAATAACCGCGCAGTTCAAGCAGGGCTTTTGTCGGTTCCTTCTCATGGAGTCCAACGAACTTGGAGACAGCTACACGCATGTTATCATATACCATGAGATGATAAACACCACCGATTGCATCAAAGTAACGTACATGAGCATCCATGAACGATAATGTGTCCTGACGATTATAAATAAAAGCATAGCGATGATTGCTGTAAGCACTTGTAAATACAGCTAATTGTAATTTTGTCTGCTGCCCATCTATTTTAAGTTTTACCTCACCCCAATCAAACTCGCAGGACTCACCGGGCATATAACTCTGTCGGATAAATGCCTCAGATAAAGTAGATTGACGCATCTTAGCTGTGGTGTAATTACACACAGTGGTATAACCAATATCAAAACCTTGCCGATGAAGCTCCTCCAGAATATCTTTCTTTTTCAACATCTGTTTCCGAAGACCCTGCTCCTTTTTCTGTTGGTTTAACTCCAGAAGACCATCAATAGCTTCAATGACTTCTTCTGTTAACTTGATTTTACCTCTGGGACCACCCTTATAGCTGGGTGCCCCACTCAAATAAGAACTTTGCGTTTGTTTTGAGCAGGAGTCTTGGCTCAACCGCTCTTCGTACTCACTAATGTACTTCCTCACCGTCTTGCGGTTAATCGATAGTTCACGGGATATGCGTCGTTGACTCTTTCCTTCCCGATAACTGCGAATAATAATTTCTTGTTTTGTATACATACTTATCATTTATTGTGAACGCTTTTAAACGTTCGATTGAATTACAAGTGGTATACTTTTCGATTGAAAGGTGGGGTACTTTTGGGGTGGTATATACAGCCAAAGAGATGAATTCTATAGTGGAATCCGTTGACCACTCCGAAAAACATGTCGGAGTGACAACTTTGGTACCAATGGACGTAGCTGTGGGAACACTTATCGAAACTGTAATAAAAAAATGTAATGAATTAGGCGACTTTGTATTTGAAAATTATTACGTAACCAATCAAAACATTCCTGACACTTTAGAGATTAACAACATTATCGAGATTGTAAAAGAATGAATAATTACCGGCACATGACAGCAT
>CAYGGD010000156.1:0-3073 GCA_964349315.1 uncultured Muribaculaceae bacterium | reverse complement strand
CTCTTTTTATTTTGTCTCTTTTTATATTTATGGAACGAGACGAAAAGATTTTCACCGCTGCTCTGAACTCGATATTCAGATACAACGGTAGCCCTGCAAGAGAGCTGATAGCTTTTACAGGAAGTGCAGAGAGTGTATTCAAGTTGAAAGAGAATGAACTCAGGGAGATATTCGGTGGAAGAGACTATTCATTTATAAAAGAGATAGTTAATAGGGCTGTA
This sequence comes from uncultured Muribaculaceae bacterium, assembly GCA_964349315.1. Classification (GTDB taxonomy): domain Bacteria; phylum Bacteroidota; class Bacteroidia; order Bacteroidales; family UBA932; genus Bact-08. The sequence goes on along the minus strand of CAYGGD010000156.1, from coordinate 2,852 downwards.
CTTGAAGAGGCAGAAAAAGAGTTAATATGGGCAGAACGATCAGGAATTGAGATATTGTTCTCAACTGACCTAACGGGCGGATATCCCAAAAGGCTCCTAGAGTGTGAGGATTATCCACTTCTAATCTATAAAAGAGGGACATCCCCGCTGGAGGCAAGAGTTGTAATTTCTGTTGTAGGAACGAGAAGAGCAACAGTTAACGGAATTAATGCCTGCAAAAAAATTATCGGAGAACTGGCTGAATCGGGTTTAAACCCGCTAATAGTAAGTGGTCTTGCATTCGGGATTGACATAACTGCTCACAAGTGCGCCCTTGAAAATAACCTGAGAACAATAGCCGTTCTTGGTAATAGCCCTGATACGGTTTATCCTGTAAGTCACGGTAAATATTCTGCCCAGATAGAACGTAACGGAGCACTTATTACTGAGTTTCCAAGAAACAGTCTCAGTTTTAAAATAAATTTCATCCGTCGTAACAGAATAATTGCCGGTATGGCCGATGCCATAATAATTGCAGAATCGGGTGAGAAGGGAGGCTCTATGATTACGGCATCACTTGCCTCCTCTTACACAAGAGATGTCTTTGCCATTCCGGGCAGATTTGGAGATACTCAGTCTAAAGGCTGCAATATGCTTATATCCAAGAATGTGGCATCATTATTTTACAGCACAGAATCATTTATTGATCAGATGGGTTGGCAGGATTTAATAAAGAAAAAGAGGCCTGCGCAACAGATCCTCTTTGGCTTAGAGAGCGGAGAAAAAGAAAAAATTTTAGTAACTTTGGCATCCGCCTCCGAAATTAATATTGACGAGATGACAAGAATTACCGGAATTGCCATCCCCCTTTTGTCATCATCTCTTGTTGAACTGGAACTGGAGGGTAAGGTTGCGGCTCTGCCCGGCAAAAGATACTCAATAATTTAGTAGAACATATTAATGCTAAAGTATATAGACACACACTCTCACCTTTATGACTCCGATTTTGAAAACGACATAAATGAGGTAACTGAGAGATCAAAAAGCAACGGTGTATTTAAAGTTGTGATGCCCGCCGTTGACAGCACCACTCACGCAGCAATGATGACTCTGGCCGGCAACTTGCCCGGTTTTGCATTTCCGGCTACCGGATTGCACCCAACATCTGTTAAGGATAATTGGCGTGAGGAGCTTGATTTTGTTATTGACTCTGCAGAAAAACACAATTACATTGCTATTGGGGAGATCGGGCTGGATGGTTACTGGTCTAAAGAGTTTATGAATGAGCAGATTATAGTTTTCGAAGAGCAACTTAGGTTGGCCTCCTCAAAAAGCCTTCCGGTTATTATTCACTCAAGAGACGCCACCGAAGAAATTTTCAACTCTTTGGAGAGGTGCAGGGGATTAAACCTTAAGGGCGTTTTTCATGCTTTTTCAGGAAGCTATGAAACGGCATGCCGTATTTTTACATACGGTGACTTTAAATTGGGCATTGGCGGAGTAATAACATTCAAAAACAGCAATTTGCCTAAAGTAATTGAAAAGATCGGACTCGATAAAATATTGCTGGAGACTGACTCGCCATGGCTGTCACCTGCCCCTTATAGGGGAAAGAGAAATGAGCCCTCCTATCTGACACTTGTGTCCGAAAAAATAGCACATATAATAGGCTGTTCAATTGACCAAGTCGCTCAGACAACAACCATAAATGCCGAGCATATTTTTAACTTCTGATGATTTATTACCTTTATACTTACAATCCAATTATACCCGCACAATGAAGTCAAAAATATTGCTGATATACACCGGTGGAACAATCGGCATGAAGCAGGACCCCGAAAACGGAGCTCTGGTTCCATTCAACTTTGATCAGATTCTGGAAGAGGTGCCTGAATTGAAAAAGTTTGCATATCAGATTGACACTTTCTCCTTCCATCCCCCTATAGATTCTTCTGAAATTGAGACCGGGTTTTGGCAGGAGATTGCAATACTCATTGGAAGCAAATATGACTCATACGACGGATTTGTAATACTACACGGCACAGACACAATGTCTTTCTCTGCATCTGCTCTCAGCTTTATGCTGGAAAATCTGGAAAAACCGGTTATTTTCACAGGAAGTCAGCTACCTATCGGAATGCTCAGAACAGATGGAAAGGAGAACCTGATATCTTCTATAGAAATTGCAGCAGCAAAAGATGATCAGGGCAGGGCTATGGTTCCAGAGGTGTGCATCTATTTCGAGAGTCAGCTATACAGAGGGAACAGAACTACAAAGCACAACGCCGAAAATTTCAGGGCTTTCAGATCATCTAATTATCCATGTCTTGCTGAAGCAGGGGTACATATCAGGTATAATACTTCTTTTATAAACTATCCTGAGACATGGGGTAATAAACTTAATGTTAATACATCTCTTGATCCAAATGTTGCAATACTAAAAATATTCCCTGGAATCTCACAACAAGTTGTCAGCGGTATTCTCAACTCACAAGGGCTAAGGGCATTAATCTTGGAAACATATGGTTCCGGTAATGCACCAACCAAACCATGGCTGATGAATACTTTAAAAGAAGCCATTGAAAAAGGCATTATAATATTGAATATAACTCAGTGTAATGCCGGGAGTGTAGATATGGATGCATACTCTACAGGAATACTCCTTAAGAAGATGGGAGTTGTAAGCGGTTTTGACTGTACAACTGAGGCTGCCATTACCAAATTATTTTTTTTACTTGGACATAATTTTGACAATCAAACTATTAAGGATTTCCTTAAGAAAAATTTGAGAGGAGAAATTTCAATCAATTAGTGTATATTAAAAAAACTTTATAAATTGCACGATAATTAACTCTGGTTTGGAAACAGATAAC
>CAYGGD010000155.1:0-3094 GCA_964349315.1 uncultured Muribaculaceae bacterium | reverse complement strand
GCTTATGACTCTACCATATCAGCCGGCTTCTTAACATATTTTAAAGGTTAATAATCTAATTTTTAACACACCGCACCGAAAAACCTGCAATCATTCTTCCATGGTCTGCTTCAACTTGTGAGTTGTGATAAAAAACTCTTCTCCATACTGCGTGAGGCCACTCTTTTCCAAGACTCCAGTCATCTGCATTCGGGAAGGCGGTAGATGTCCAGAAACTTGCGTGCCCACCCGGCCCGGCAAATGATCCATCGTAAGCTCTTAATCCCCCCGGTAATGCGGTGAATCCCGACTCATTGGTTGCTGCGGTATTTGGCGCAATCCACAGAGTTGTTCCGGTTTGCTTGAGTTTGCCCCCTGCAACAGCCGCACCTCCAAGGTAATTAACAAGAGTGTTCCATTCACTCTCCGAAGGGATATGCCACCCTGTAGGACATAATTTTCCGGTGCTTACTGCATAGTAGTTATATAACCGGCCATAAGTAACAGCATTCGCAGCATTATTCCCATTATCGCAATAACCCGGAGTGGTGGCGTTTTCCCATGTATCATCATCTGTTATGTGAGGTATAGGGGTACCATCATTATACCTGGTTGTCTTCAAATTGTGAGTCATCCAAATCTGAGCGCCAATAGTTACAAAACCATATATATTTCCATCAACATCGGGAACACCATTTACTACTGATATATAGTTATTTTTTGTCTCGGTAGAAGATCCATGTTCATTGGTTGCTGTTAGTGCAACAGTATAATTGCCGATTGCTGAATATATATGTGATGGGTTCTGAAGGGTACTGGTGCCTCCGTCTCCAAAATTCCAGCTCCAGCTTGTAGGGTTGTTTGCCGATTGATCTGTAAACTGTACTGCTCCTCCCGGTTGAACTGATGTTGGGGTTCCGGTAAATGCTGCTATAGGAGGAGTAGTGGTTGTAAAACTCACCTGCTCTCCGTATGCTGTTCCTATGTAGTTTGATGCATATGCTCTTACATAGTATGTTGTTCCCGGCTGTAGTGCAGTAAGAGATGAGTTATAGGTAGCAATTGCCGATCCGTTACTGGTTTTTGAGTCTGTTATTGTTGGATTTTGTGTAGTGCTCCAGCAAACACCCTTCATGGTTAACGGAATAATTCCGTCAGTCGTTACGCTGCTCTCCTGACAGGTTGCTGTAGTTGATGTTACATTTAAAATTGATCCGGTAGTAACAGTTGCTAATGAAGGATGGATATAAGAGAGTGAATAATTTGAGTAGGTTGTTCCAATTAAGTTAATTGCAAATGCTTTGAATTTATACTCGGTTCCTGAAATCAGATTATCAAATCTCATTTGAAATTTACCGCTTCCTGTCCCTGCTGTCCGATATTGATTGTCAAGAGTTGGTGCCGTTCCGTCTGTGGTCCAGCAAAAGCCTCTCATTGTAACAGGAGATCCTCCATCATCCACCACATCGGCCTCAAGTATATAGGCTCCACCGGGAACAATTCCCACTTCATCAAAATTGATATAGGGAGCAGCTGTTGTTTTTGGATAAACCTTATTAATAATATTTATATCTTCGTCGGAGAGATTATCTCTGTTTGACAACCAAGCAGTTGTGTCACTCTTCTTAACAAGTGTAGGCTTATCATTTTTACTGAATGCCGTTGAACTATATAGCATAATTGAGTTAAAGTCAAATTTATCGGCAGGTTGAACATCTCCTTTGCTCATTTTTTCAAAATTATGCTCCTTCCCCTTTATTATATTTGTATCTACCACAATTATATAGTCATCCCTGTCTGGGCGACTTTGCTCGTGCTCCAAGCCAATAGCATGCAGTATCTCATGTATCACTGTTCCTGTAGTTGCCCAATCGGCCAGCCACAATCTTTGCCTTCCTCCTACTCTTCCAACATGAGAGGCACATCCATCCTTATCCCAGATAAAAGAGACATAGTGCGGATCAGATACTGATTTAATAAATATCAGATTCGTTTTAGATTCGATTGCTGCAATCGCTGCCTCAATCCTGGTTTTATTTACCTTACTGTCTGTCTTGTAAAAAATTCTGTTTGCAGGCCAGTAATTAACTGTAGATGTGATTGCAACCCCTTTTGTCTGTTGATCATCTGGCGCAGATAGCACGATATCTCCCTGAAAAATTTTAAAGCCGTTTACCTCTGTGCAGTTAACTGTCACTCCATCAAAAACAGCTGTTACGGGATTGCCTATTACTCCCGGAAACATCTGCTCATTTTGAGCTAATGTCTCTACCGCTTTTGTTGTGAATGAGAGTTCTTCTCCATAGGAGGTTCCTGAACTGTTTGATGCATAAGCTCTTATATAGTATTTTGTATTTGGGTTCAATCCGGCAATACTACTTGTGAAGGGTTGTGAGCCGGCACCATTCTCTGTTTTATTTCCGTCAATTGCAGGGCTCTGAGATGTACCCCAGCAAACACCTTTTTGTGTAATCTCTCCTCCTCCGTTTGAAGGAATAGTCCCTCCGCTACTTGCAGATGCAGTTGTTATCGAGTTTACAGGTGAAGTTATGACAGATGGTGCGTTAGCAGATGTTGATGTTGAGACCTGGTTCCCATAGGCCGTGCCGATACTGTTAGTTGCATAAGCTCTCACATAGTAGGTTGTTCCCGGTTGCAGATTTGTAAGAGTGCTGTTATAAGAACCGCTACCTGACCCATCGGTTGTGTGACTTTCCGATATTGTTGGGTTTTGATTTGCGCTCCAGCAGACACCCCTGGCAGTTACTGCAGCCCCCCCATCGTTTGTGACATTGCCTCCGCAGCCGGCTCCGGTAGAAGTCACATTAGTAATTGATGATGTAGTAACAGATGGGATAGTTTTTGGAGGATCCTTTTTACAATTTATGAGGGTTATAAAAATAACAAAAGAGATTCCCAACAAGAGAATTTTTGCTGAATTTTTCATAATTCCGGTTTTAGGTGGTTACAATATATTGTGATAATAGATTCGAATTTTGAATATAACCCTCACAACTCCTTTCTCAACCACATTTTTGTGACTTGATATCTTCTAATAAAGCGTTTCTAAGTTAGATTAATTATTCAAAAAAAACAACATTTTTGAAAAAAATTG
>CAYGGD010000154.1:0-3224 GCA_964349315.1 uncultured Muribaculaceae bacterium | reverse complement strand
AACATACTGGTAGTCGGTGCAGGTGGCCAAATCGGAACAGAACTGGTTCCTCATCTTCAGTCTATTTATGGCGAAGATAGCGTAATAGCGGCAGATCTCAAAGAAGAGAATGTCCAAAAACTATCGCAATTTTCAAGAGCTATTCTGCTGGATGCACTCGATATAAAAAATTACACCGAGGTTGTTGCAAAAAACAAAATAACAAGAATTTACAACCTGGTTGCACTTCTTTCGGCTACCGGCGAAAAAAACCCTCAACTGGCATGGGATGTAAACATGGGGGCTCTGATTAACTCTCTCGAACTGGCTAAAGAGTACAACTGTTCTCTCTTTACCCCCAGCTCAATAGGCGTTTTCGGACTCTCCACGCCACAGAACGGCACTCCTCAGGATACAGTTATGAGGCCTAACACCATTTACGGCGTTTGTAAGGTTTCTGGAGAACTTTTAAGTGACTATTACTTTTTACGATTTGGTGTAGATACCCGAAGTGTCCGCTTTCCCGGAATAATATCCAACGGAGCACTCCCCGGTGGAGGTACAACAGATTATGCTGTTGAGGTATTTTATGATATTATTGAAAAAGGCGAGTATGTGTGTCCGATACCCGAAACTACATATATGGACATGCTTTATATGCCGGATGCGCTGGAGGCATGTACCAACCTGATGGAGTGCGACCCCTCTAAACTGATTCACAGAAACAGCTTTAATGTAACGGCTATGAGCTTCTCTCCAAAAGAGCTCTTTGCTGCAATTAAAAAGAGAATTCCTGAGGCTCGTTTCTCGTTTAATCCAGACCCTGTAAAGAGTGAAATCTCCTCTTCCTGGCCAAATTATATGGATGATACATGCGCCCGAAACGAGTGGGGATGGAATCCCAAATGGAATATTGAAATGATGACCGACGACATGATTGGTGTTATCTCCGCAAAACTGGGAAAATAACTGAATCTTATTCTATTTTGGTGCAATTCTGTACAGGAACAGTGCTATAAAACTGTAGAGAATATTGGGCACCCATAATGCTATCCACGGAGGCATTACACCGGCATGAACAAACATCTGGCTAAACCTTAGAAAAAGTATGTAAGAGAAGCTCAGAACCAGCCCTACTCCTATATTTAATCCAATCCCACCCTTTCTCTTTTTTGCAGAGAGAGAGACTCCCATCAGTGTAAGGATAAAAGCAGAAAAAGGAAGGGCAAATCTGGTGTGTTTTTCTATTTGTGCATACATAACCCTTTTATCTCCCCTCAACTTTTGCGTTCTTATTAAATTATTGAGCTGAGAGTAGTTATACGCCTCTACATAGTTTTCTCTTCTGTTAAGATCTTCAGCCGTTAGATTAATTACAGTGTCCAGGTAGTTGCCGTGTTTGTAGTACAATTGATTGTCGCTGTCTCTCCTTATGTAGTAATTGTGAAGCCGCCATCCCTGAAATGTAGTATCCCAAACTGCACTTTCGGCACTTAATTTTGAAGCAATAGTATGTCCTTCAATTGTTTCAAGAGTAAAGCGTGATGCAATATTGCTCCAGCTATTAAATGATTCGAGATAGACATAAGTGCCGGGTGATAGCTGTAAATGAATATTTCTGTTAGTATTAAGATATCTGTCGTATATATATTTATCGGCAAAATCGAGCCGCACCTTATTGGCAGGAGGTATTACAAACAAATTGAGCGACAGGCTGAAAACAGCAATAACAGCTGCAGAAATAAAGTAAGGATACAGCATCCTCTTAAAGCTGACCCCTCCTGCAAGCATTGCAATCACTTCGCTGTGAGAGGCAAGCTTTGATGTGAAGAATATTACTGAGATAAATACAAACAGAGGGCTAAACATATTCATAAAATAGGGTATAAAGTTAGCATAGTACTGAAATGCTATTGCCTCCAAAGAGGCCCCCTTATCTACGAATTTGTTGATCTTTTCACTTATATCAAATATAATGACAACTACAATAAAAAACATAAGGGCAAAGAGATAGGTGCCTATAAATTTTTTAATAATGTACTTGTCGAGTATATTGATTTTAAAACGCATTGTTATAATTTAGTGTCAAGAAGTTTAACTGTTTTGTTTTTCCAGCTTTTGAAGTTCCTCTTTTTTATCTGAATTCTTGCCTCTTTAACCAGGTTAAGGTAAAAAGCAAGATTGTGTTCGCTCGCAATTTGAGCCCCCAATATCTCTCCCGCAACAAAAAGGTGGCGTAAGTAAGCTTTGGAGTAAACTTTATCTACAAAGGAAGTGCCATTCGGGTCTATTGGCGAAAAATCGTCTGCCCACTTTTTGTTTCTGATGTTGATAGTGCCTTCTGATGTAAAAAGCATTCCGTTTCTTGCGTTTCTGGTTGGCATAACGCAGTCGAACATATCAATTCCTCTCTCAATAGCTTCGAGCAAATTCGAGGGAGTTCCGACCCCCATCAAATAGCGCGGTTTATCCTTTGGAAGCAGCGGATCAAGAACATCAAGCATATGATACATAACCTCTGCCGGTTCTCCTACAGAGAGTCCGCCAATTGCATAACCCTCTCTGTTTAGCGATACAGCGTGCTCGGCAGCCCTTGCTCTCAAATCGGGATAAACACATCCCTGAATTATAGGAAAAAATGTCTGTGAGTAGCCATACAGTGGTGAGCCGGCATCGAAATGTTTAATTCCTCTCTCCAGCCAACGTTGAGTAAGTTTAAGCGATTTTAATGCATAGTTGTAGTCTGAGTCACCCGGAGGGCACTCGTCCAAAGCCATAATAATATCTGCGCCGATAACCCTCTGAATATCTACCACACTTTCGGGTGTAAAGAAATGTCGCGAACCATCTATATGCGATTGAAACATACAACCCTCTTCGGATAATTTCCGGCTAGAGGCTAGCGAAAACACCTGATAACCCCCGCTATCGGTTAAAATAGGTCTATCCCAGGAGATAAATTTATGAATCCCGCCTGCTCTAGAGATTATATCGGTACCGGGACGCAAATATAAATGGTATGTATTTCCCAGAATAATCTGAGCTTTAATGTCTTCTTTAAGATCTCTGTGAAAAACTGCTTTAACGGAACCAACTGTACCAACAGGCATAAAAATTGGCGTTTCAACCACACCGTGATCGGTGTATAAAAGGCCACACCTTGCCGAAGAATCAGGATCTTGCGCTATCTTCTCAAATCTCATATTCTTTATTAAACAACCCTCAAAGATAATAATATAATAGCT
>CAYGGD010000153.1:0-3243 GCA_964349315.1 uncultured Muribaculaceae bacterium | reverse complement strand
CCCAGGAGAAAGAGTATGGCAATGGTAGAAAATGTTAACGCACGATTGAGCATTTTGAGCGAATTTTGAGCATTCTATGAGCATTCTATGTGCAAATCTACTAAATTTTATTAATTTATTTGTATTGCAAAACAACAACAACAAACAATATTTTTTAAATTTAAAGCCATGGAAACAACTTTCGAAAAACTTAACGACCAGGAGATGATCAATGTAATAGGCGGCAGAAAGGTGCTTAGAATTACTGATGAATATGGTAATGTATGGTACATAATAATCAACGAAGGCGACGAAGATACTACTCAGCCGTAGTTACGGATCTTAGGTAAAAAATCAGCAAAATGCTCATAAATTGCTGAAAATCAGCAATTAAGTTTGAAAAGCAACATAATTGTATTATGTTTGCAGGCGTGTATTGACTCCAAAAAAAGCGGTATAGTTGAAAACTTTTAAGTATTTTCCTCAAATAGATGCTACTGATTGTGGCCCGGCCGCTTTGCGGATGGTTGCAATGTATCACGGAAAGCATTTCAGTATGGAAAACCTGAGAGAGAGATGTGAAAAGGGAAGGGTTGGGGTAAATCTTTTAGGTATAAGTAAAGCGGCTGAGAGTATAGGACTCCGAACGCTGGGTGCCCGCCTCTCTTTCGAAGAGCTTTGCAAGGCAAATCTTCCGGCTGTAATACACTGGAATCAGAACCATTTTATAGTACTTCACAAAGTTACCGGAAAAGGAGATAAAACATTAATGCATATAGCCGATCCTGCTACAGGGATGGCAAAACTCAGTGCTGCGGAATTTAAAAAGTGCTGGTTTAGCACAGTTGTAGGTGGAGAGGGGAGAGGGATAGCTCTGTTTCTTGAGCCAACTCCCAAGTTTTATGATGCAGAGGGAGATAGCACAGATTATAAAGGATTTCGTTTTTTGGCCACCTACCTCAGACCACACAAAAAATTGTTTATACAGGTTTTGGTTGGTCTTGTTGCAGGTAGTTTAATTCAGTTGATATTTCCGTTTCTTACGCAGAGCGTTGTAGATATTGGTATTGGTACGGGTGATTTGAGTTTTGTCTGGCTTATACTTATAGCGCAGCTTATGCTTACTCTGAGTGCGGCTTCGGTCGACTTTATAAGAGGGTGGATACTTCTTCATCTGGGTACAAGAGTAAACATCTCTCTTATCTCAGATTTTTTAAGCAAGCTGATGCGACTGCCTGTTGGTTTTTTCGACTCAAGGATGACAGGTGATTTGCTGCAGAGAATAGGTGATCACAAAAGAATTCAGACTTTTTTAACCGGATCGTCACTTACTGTCCTCTTTTCTTTAGTAAATATTTTAATTTTCGGAGCTGTTCTGCTTTATTACAACTATCTGATATTTATTGTGTTTATTGGGGCATCAACTCTTTATGCTTTGTGGGTTCTTCTTTTTATGAAAAAGAGGAGAGAGTTGGATAACAGAACATTTACACAAAATGCTGCTAACCAAAGTTCCATTATTCAGCTTATTACAGGAATGCAGGAGATTAAGCTTAACTCTTGTGAGGAGCAAAAAAGATGGGAATGGGAACATATTCAGGCCCGTCTCTTTAAATTAAATATAAAAGGACTTGCTCTTGGCCAGTACCAGGAAGCAGGAGGGACACTGATAAATCAGCTTAAAAATGTGTTTATAACAGTTATGGCTGCAAGTGCAGTTATAAACGGTCAAATGACAATAGGTATGATGCTTTCGGTTCAGTATATAATTGGACAACTGAATGCGCCATTAACAAATATAATCGGCTTTGTACGATCTACTCAAGATGCAAAAATAAGTCTTGAACGATTAGCCGAGGTTCATGAAAAACAAGACGAGGAGAGCCAAAACCAGTCACTTCTTTCTGATATCCCCATATCCAAACCAATCAACCTGGATAATCTCTCATTTCGCTATGAGGGAGCCGGCTCTCCTTTTGTTTTAAAAAAGATCAATATGACAATTCCTCCGGGAAAAGTTACAGCTATTGTTGGTATGAGTGGAAGTGGTAAAACTACTCTTATAAAACTACTTCTGGGTTTTTACAAACCTGTTTCGGGAGATATTTTTTATGGAGAGACAAACCTTTCCGGCATCAGTATGAGCAAGTGGAGGCAAAAATGCGGTGTTGTTATGCAGGATGGCTTTATCTTTTCCGATACTATTGCCCGAAATATTGCACCCGGAGTAGAAAAAATTGATATGGAGCGTCTAACCGAAGCTGTTGAGACTGCCAGAATCAGAGAGTTTATTGAAACACTACCAATGGCCTATAATACAAAAATAGGCCAGGAGGGTCTTGGGCTTAGCCAAGGCCAGAAACAAAGAATCCTGATCGCTCGGGCTGTTTATAAAGATCCTGAGTTTATAATATTTGATGAGGCCACCAATGCTCTTGATGCAAAAAATGAAAGAGAGATTATGAAAAATCTCGACGAGTTTTTCAAAGGCAAAACTGTTGTTGTTGTTGCGCATCGCCTGAGTACCGTCAAAAATGCCGATAATATTGTTGTACTTGATAAGGGTATGATAATAGAGCAAGGCACGCATAAAGAGCTGGTGGCAAACGGTAATGTATATTATGAACTTGTAAAAAACCAGTTGTATGTCTGACAGTCAAAAATATGAGATAAGGTCGGAGGAGGTCAATGATATTCTCTCCCGAACTCCCGTATGGCTGATTCGGGCCGGAAGTGTGCTATTGCTTTGTTTTGTTTTGTTGTTTATTGCCGGAGCTGCACTCTTTAAGTACCCTGATGTTATTATTGCCCCGGTAGTCATTACCTCAGAGAGTCTGCCGGCTCAGCTTGTGGCAAAAAGATCCGGCAGAATTGAAGAGATATTTGTGAAAGATGGCTATGAGGTTAAAAAAGGAGATGCTATAGCTATTGTCGAAAACGCGGCAGAGTTTGGTAGCTATCTTCAGGCAAAGGAGGCATGTGAAAACTTCTCAGATCCTAATTATTCACTTCCTGAATTAACTAAGCTGGGTGACATGCAAAACACTTACAGTCAGTTTGCCAAGAGTGTCAGGGAGTATAACACTTTTTTAAAGCTGAATTATCATGGAAAGATGATCGAAGCTGTTAAAGCAGAGATAGAGACAAAAAAAGATCTTAAGGCGATTGCCGAAAGAAAAAAAGAACTCCTGCGGGAGCAGTACGTTATTGCAGAAAAGACGTATTTAAGGGAACAGGCACTTTATAACAGTAAAGCCATCTCTT
>CAYGGD010000152.1:0-3267 GCA_964349315.1 uncultured Muribaculaceae bacterium | reverse complement strand
TCCCGGGATAGAAGATTGTCCAGATTTGCCAGATTGTAATAGACAATAGCCATAACTACAGATGTATGATCCATATATTCCGGTATGCTCATGTTGTATGTATCCCTCTCTGTATGCCAGATCTCTCCGTAGTTAAAGTCGTATCCCTTAGGATCACCTGTACCAAAGCTTATTGCCGGTACTCCGTTTAAAGCAAAGTATGCGTGGTCCGAACCTCCTGCAGTTACAGGTCTGGGTCTCGCTTCTCCCTCTCTCTTAATGAGTGTGAAAGGGAAGTGAGGATTAATTCTGTTCAGATCCTCTGTCGCCTTTTTGAAATCTTCATACATTGCCGGAGGTACTGTTATATTGTTTGCAACAGTCGGTCCTCCATCCCTGTTAAAATAGTTGGAGATCTTTCCAAGGTTCTCCATATTGGTCTCAACCCAGTGTTTGGATCCTAACAATCCAAACTCCTCACCGGCCCAGAGACAAAATGCAATAGATCTTCTTGGTTTTCCTCCTGCTGCCATAATCAAGCGTGCTGCCTCAAGATTAGGGGCAACACCTGTTCCGCAATCAACACCTCCGGTAGCAACATCAAAGGCATCGAGATGTCCTCCGGACATTACATATTCATCAGGAAACTCAGTTCCTCTTATTATCCCTATAACATTGTGATATTTAACAGGTCCAGGCTTAAAGTGGTTGCGGATATCAAATTCGAGCTGGAAATATTGACGCTCCTTAACCTTTTGGGCGATAATTTTATACTGATGTTCATTGAGTTTAATATCGGGGCAGCTGGGAAGATTATCAAAATCCATATACTTGATATTCTTTCTGTCGTAGAGTACCCTTAGTGGTACTGTAGAAGATTGAATAATACCCAATATTCCTGCTTCACGCATCTCTTTGTAGAATAGGGCAGGAGAGTCTCTGTACTCCTTTAAAGGCAGCCTCTCCGCTCCCGGATTGGCTCTGTTGATTCTGTTTATTGAGTCGTTATATCTTGCTATAATGTTGTTTTCCTGAATAATAATAGATCTTAGAGTATCTGCATATTCCGAATAATCGACAGGAAATCCGTCACTATCACCGGAGATAAGCACCCATGCACCCTTCAGTTTTCCCTTCATCCTCTCAAAATCTGCTCTGGATTTGGGTTCCATCACAACATGACCCCTCTGAACTCCTTTAGTTCCGGAGGTATATGATGGTGTTGCAAAGTGGAGTACCATTCCATCTTCGCTAAGCATTCTGCCAAACCATGGGCCCCTGTTAAACCCAACTGGAAGCTCACCAACCTCTATTACCTGAACTTCAAGCCCCCATTTTTCGAAAAGTGATGCTGCCCACCAGGTGGCATTTTCATATGCATCAGACCCTATAAGGCGTCCGCCAATCCTGTTTGAAAGAATATCGAGATGGTTCATTGTCCTATTATCACTTGTCCCTATCTCAATTATTTTATCTACTACACTGTTTTGTGAAAATAGCGTGCAGGTTGTCATGAGCATTAAGCCCGTTAGGAGCGAAAGTATCAATCTGTTTTTCATTTTTTAATCATTTTATGCAAATTTAATATTAAAACTACCTGATTTGATAATTCTCTAATTTTTTTAGCCATTTTTGCCATACAAACCAGGAAAAATCAAATAATTTTAAAGTAAAAAATATGAGTGAGAAGAGTAGATTCAAAATACCCCACACATTTGTGATAATTTTTGCACTTATTATCATAAGTGCAATTGTCACTTTTATTGTCCCGGGGGGTGAGTATAATAAGAAGACATTAGAGTTTGGATATGTCGATAGTCAACCTCAAAGTTGGCAGGTTTTAACCGCATTCTATAACGGTTTTTCCAGACAAGCAGGCATTATTGTCTTTATTCTTGTTATTGGTGCTGCTTTTTGGGTTGTTAACTCATGCAAGGCAATAGATGCCGGGATTTTCTCTTTTTTGAAGTTTACAAGAGGACTTGAGAGATATAGAGTATTAAGGTATATTGGTGTAAATAATGTGGTCGTAGTGCTTATTATGCTTATGTTCAGTATTTTTGGAGCTGTTTTCGGGATGAGTGAAGAGACTATCGCCTTTACTGTTATACTTATACCACTGGCTGTTTCAATGGGCTATGACTCAATTACAGGAGTTGCAATGGTATATGTTGCTGCTCATGTCGGTTTTGCCGGAGCAGTGCTCAATCCCTTTACAATAGGTATAGCTCAAGATATTGCAGGGCTTCCAATCTTTTCCGGAATTGAGTACCGCCTCTTTTGCTGGCTTGTTCTTAATATTGTTACTATCTCTATTGTACTCTGGTATGCCGGCAGGGTTCGTAAAAATCCGGATAAATCTCCACTTTATCAAGAAGATCAGTATTGGAGAGATAAAGTTTTACAACAGGAGGATAATCTGATCGAGTACAACACTCCAAAATCTGCTTGGTTCTCCTACGCTATTACACTAATAACTCTTGCTCTATTTTCCGGTTTTTATTACCATACAAACATTATAATAGGGGGATCTCAATTTGATATTCCTCTTTTGATTCCTGTAATCTCATTGCTATTTGCCTTTTTTGGCTATCGATCACTAAAAAAATCTGTTCACTTTTTTGTTCTTAATCTGCTTTTTTTCTCGATAATCTTTCTTGTGGTAGGAGTGATGGGTTACGGCTGGTATATAGGTGAGATTTCTGCACTCTTTTTATCTCTTGGAATATTAAGCGGTATTGCTGCCAACTACTCTGCAAACGAAATTGTTGCTAAATTTACAGAGGGGGCAAGGGATATTCTCTCGGCAGCTCTTGTGGTTGGTCTTGCAGCCGGAATAATTGTTATTCTGGAGGATGGAAAGGTTATTGATACTTTGCTCTACAAAATGTCACTTGCGATGAATGAGAGCGGCAAGGCTACATCGGTTGGAGTTATGTATATGATTCAGACAATGATTAATATAGTGATCCCCTCTGCAAGTGCGAAGGCAGCAATCACAATGCCAATTATGGCTCCGTTTTCCGATCTTATCGGTGTTTCACGACAGGCTACTGTACTGGCCTTCCAGTTTGGAGATGGTTTTACCAATATGATAACTCCTACATCCGGGATTCTTATTGCAGTTCTTGCTATTGCACGGATTCCCTATAGTAAGTGGTTCAAACTGATTCTACCTTTAATACTAATTTTGATAGTTATTGGATATCTACTTCTACTACCAACTATCTATTTAGATATCAACGGATTTTAATTATCTCTCTTTACTTAGTAAACTCCGTATTCGGG
>CAYGGD010000151.1:0-3317 GCA_964349315.1 uncultured Muribaculaceae bacterium | reverse complement strand
CTCATCTTCTCCTCCTGTTTACGTGAAGAGATTCCTTCAGTCACCGGAGATCAAAACGAAGAGAGAGTTATAATAAGTGGCGCATACAGCTCTCCACAAACAAAGACCACTCTTAATGGATTGGTAACCAGCTGGGAAAACTTGGATAAAACAGGTGTCTATTGTGCCCAGGCAAAGAATCCGGGAGGAGTTGTTGGGGTTAAAAATGCTGAGTTTACCGCGTTAACATCTACAGTAAGCACTTTTTTTGACGGAAAGATATTTTGGGGAGCAGGAGTCCACCAATTCTATTCATATTATCCTTATAGTGCAGCCAACTCCTTAAAAGAGGCAACAGAAATACCTATAGCTCTTCCTGCTACTCAATCTCAGGCAGGTGGAACATATTTACATATTGGAGATATTGATTTCTTAGTATCGACACCAAAGAGCTTTAATCCACTCACAGAGGGGGCCGCAACTCCCGTTGATCTTGTTTATAATCACGTTTTTTCAATGATCGAGTTCAAAGTGTTAATTCCACAAGGGACAACTAAATTCAATAAAATTGAGTTCACTACATCTACAGCTGCAAACCTCTCTTTTACATCGGGAGTAATTGATTTAACCCAGACTAAACCGGTTGGAGATGCTGTATATGCTATTACCGGAGCTGCTGGTTCGACCAGTTCAACCCTTAACATTACAGGAGACTGTATTATAACCAACGACCCGGCAACAACTGCAGGAGCAATGCTTATGGTAAGTCCCGGGAATCACATTGGTGGAAGCTTTACTGTAAATGCCTATACAGACCTGGGGGTTACAACTGTGGTGAGAGACGGAATTTTTATTAAACGAAACAATAAATACAATCTTACAATAATAATCCCTTTCATAGATCTTAAGACAGCCAAAGAGTTCGGAATTCTATCAGGAGTTGGGATAACCGGTTCAGATTTAAGTACAGTAAACGACATGGATGTGGGAATTAGTCCGGGGTTTCGTGCTGATATCACAGCATTCCCACCGGCAACCGTTGTGAATGGTGCAATTTACGCTGCAGATGATTCTCCGGCCGTTGAAGCTATGCTGATACAAGCAAAATCAGATCTTACTGATGCCTATCTATCGGCAAAGAATGCTGTGAGTCCTGTTCCGGGTATTGTTGCGGGAGACATTGGCGGCTCTACTCTTATTCCAGGGATTTACAAATCCAGCTCAACTTTAATGGTTCAGGCGGGCAATCTTATACTTGATGCTCAGGGAAATTCAAACGCCTTCTGGGTTTTTCAGGTTGAAGAAGCGTTAACCACAATTGGAGGAGCCGGCGGAGATATTAATCTTATTAACGGAGCAAAAGCAGAGAATGTTTTTTGGCAGATTGGCTCTTCTGCAACAATAGGAGACTACACTTCATTCAAAGGAAATATTCTTGCCCTAACCTCAATCACATTGAATTCAGGAGCTACCATTGAAGGAAGAGCCCTTGCAATAAATGGCGCAGTTGTATTAACAGCAGCAAATACTATCAATAAACCGCAATAAAACTGATGGGATAAAACGAGCAGATTGCTTTAATTATCAATTTCCCTATAGTTTAAACTCCGAAGAGTTATGAAACTGAACTTCGGGATGGGCCTCCTTAGCCATTTTTAGCATCCATTCGCTTTCGGCAAGAAATACAGGTGTGTTTGATTTATCGAAAGCGATAGTGTTTGACAACCGATTAATAATCTCATTTAGTTTTAGTTTGTTTGCAGATGTGAGCCAACACGCTTTTATAAATGGTAAGGGCCGGAAATCGCACTTAGCTCCATACTCATGTTCCAACCGGAACTTAATTACATCGAATTGCAAATCTCCCACTGTACCAATGATTTTTATATTGCCCGGTTGCTGAATGAACAGTTGTGCCAAACCTTCGTCTGTAAGTTGTATCACCCCCTTCTCTAATTGTTTCGTTTTAAGTGGGTCTCTATTGATTACCTCCTTAAGAATTTCCGGTGAGAAGCTTGGGATTCCGGAAAAATGAAGGCTCTCACCCTCTGTGAGTGTATCTCCTATTTTGAGGTTGCCGGTATCGTATAAACCAACAACATCCCCCGGGAAAGCCTCATCTATTGTGCTTTTCTCGTTTGCTAAAAATGATGCAGGGGCAGAAAAACGCATTTTCTTATTTAGACGAGTATGGAAGTACATCTTATTTCGTTCTAATTTACCTGAACAGATTCTTAAGAAAGCAATACGGTTGCGATGGTTGGGATCAAGGTTAGCGTGAATTTTAAAGATAAAACCTGTAAATTGATCTTCATCAGGAAGCACAACTCTCTCTACAGTTTTTAAGGCAGATGGATGAGGAGCAATAGTTATAAATGTTTCAAACAGCTCGGGGATTCCAAAATTATTCAAGGCACTACCAAAGAAAACAGGGGCAAGATAACCTTCGCGGTATAAACTATTGTGATACGATTCAAAAAGATCGGTTACCAGCTCTATCTCTTCCTTAAGTTTTCTAAGATTTTCTTCTCCAACATGCTCTTTGAGCATAGGGTCAGAGATGTCGTGTGTCTCAAAAAGCATCTCCGAGAGCGATGTTTTACCGGACGAAAACAGCTGAATGCTCTCTGTTAAAAGATTATAGACACCTTTGAACCTACTTCCGTTACCTATTGGCCAGGTGAAAGGGCAAGCAGCAATTTTTAACTCCTTTTCAAGCTCTTCAAGCAGTTCGAATGGATTTTTGCCCTCTCGGTCCATTTTATTGATAAATATCATCACAGGAGTTGCCCTCATCCGGCAAACCTCCATTAACTTTCGAGTCTGCTCTTCTACCCCCTTTACACTGTCCACAACAAGTATTACGCTATCTACGGCAGTTAGCGTGCGAAAAGTATCCTCAGCAAAATCTTTATGTCCCGGGGTATCGAGAATGTTGATCCTTATTTCATTATAGTCGAAACTCATCACCGAAGTTGCCACAGAGATACCCCGTTGCTTCTCTATCTCAAGAAAATCTGAAGTGGCGGTTTTTCTGATTTTATTTTTCTTAACAGATCCGGCTACCTGTATAGCCCCACCCATTAAGAGCAGCTTTTCTGTAAGTGTTGTTTTTCCTGCATCCGGGTGCGATATGATTGCAAATGTTCTTCTTCTGTTTATTTCGCCTTTTAAATCCATAATAATAAATCTTCAGGTACTCATTTGAGTCCTCTTAAAATAATCTAATAATTTGTTAACGGTATTGGCAGTATAGCGCCTATTTTATATGTCTAATGACCTGTTGTTGTAATCTTTAAAACTCTTAAGTTTTGGCTTATAGTCGCTGTCGAAGAGTG
>CAYGGD010000150.1:0-3357 GCA_964349315.1 uncultured Muribaculaceae bacterium | reverse complement strand
CAAGCATAAAGATAGCTTCTGCATATGAATTGTATATAAATCTGTTTGAATATTAAAATATTACCTCCAAGATTTATGTTCCTGGTATCGTATTCGGCAATTAAATTCAAATTTTTAAAAAAAGAGGGTGAGAAAGAGACTCCACCTGACACAGGAAAATCCAGTGATTGTTTACTACTGGATAGTATATTATATGCAGCATGAAATCCTAACCGGTTTTGGGCAATATCGATATGTTTACTGACAGCTATGTAGTGAGTGCCAAAAAATTTGTTGCCACTATTGTTTCCCAGATCTATCCCGCTGCTTACATTGGTTGTTGTTATAACATCATTAGATCCTATAACAACCGATGGTGTAAATTTCCTCTCTTTGAGTAGCCTGAACCTAACACAAATGGCTCGGTCAACATTGGTAAATTTACCTTCATCGTAAAGATCAAAAGCAGTATTGGTTATTGCAACCTCCATAAATGGAAGAAAAGTGACGTTTAGGAAATAGTTGAAAGTGTTATAACTCCAGTTATCAGGAGTCATCTTTGTGTTTAGGAAGTTACCTCCAATTTTAACAGTTCCGTCACCGGACATTACAGCTGATGGGCTGTTAAGTAATCCCGTTACCCCCATTGTACTCTGAGAGTATAGATAAAATGAGGAGGCAGTAAGCAACAAAGTTGCAAAGAGCCTCCTCATATTTAATAGTATTAACCCCATAACAGGTTAAATAAGAGCTTAATTTGTTCCGCCGCCGCCGCCGCCGTGTGTTCCGTGTGTATAGTGCATATCTTCAAAGAAGAGTGCTACTGCACCGGCAGAGTGAACCTCAACAATAACCGGAATAGTTGCAAGGGTTGAAGTGTTGGTTACATTTATTGTAAATCTGTTTCTGTCAATTGCCTGTTTACCAGTTGTCACAAGCTTAAAGTCTGTCTGTATAGTTCTGTTTACAGAGATATTATCATTAACAACAGCAAGTTGAGCAAGAGAGGCATTATTACCATAATATGGTTTGATCAGCTCCTCAATCATCGCTTTAAGTTTATTTATATTGTCGGTCCCTGTAATCCCAGCATTTGTAATAACAGTAGTAAGAGGAGTCGAGAATATATATCCGTTTTTCCTCTGGATAGCTATTGATGTAACTGGCTTAGGAGCAACAGATCTATTCTCTATTACGTTGTCAATAACGTTAACAACCTCTTCTGTTGCACCAAGGTAGTTTTGTATAATTGCAAAGGCAACTTTATACATAGAGAAGTGATTGATTGTTGTTCCATACTTATTTGTGGATGTGTTGAATGAAACAGGCTGTCCCTTAACCTCCCATTTATTTAAGGTTTCATTGAAGTACTCCAATTGAACATTTGTGAATCTGTAAAGTGATGTCAGTGGATTATCAACAACAAGTGGAAGAGGGTTGCTGAACTGTAACCCGGATGGCTCAAATCTGAAGATTGCGATACCTGGATTGTTTAGGTTACCGGCAATAATATTAGGAGTAGTAACTGCAGTAATATTAATAGAGCCTGTCACTGCCTGTCCGTTTTTATCTGTAACAGTAGTACCTGCCGGTATTGATAGAGATGCAGGAACTGTTCCGGTTATGTTTATTGTACCTCCGTTTGCAGGTGTTATAGGTGTTACTCCCGGAACAAACGGTACCATTGTAACACTTATATTGAATGTAATGGTATGGTTTGGAGCAGCTGCCTGAAATTCGAGACTATATGTAGAATTAAAGAAGTCAGCTTTAGTAAATGATAGAGTATATTTTCCTGCAGTTGTCAGATCTTTGAATTCAAAAGCTCCGGTTGCGTTTGTAGTTTGTGTTAAAACGCCCATATTTACTACAACACCCGAAAGAGGTGAGTTTGTCTGCTGATTTAATACCACTCCCTTAATTGTATATTTGGCAGGAAGAGGTTCTGGCGCAGGTGGAGGATCCTTTTTTTGACAAGAGGTAACTCCTGCAAAAGATACGATCAGGGTTGCGAGAAGCATTGTCCTGATTAACATAGTTAGTTTTTTTCTTGCATTCATAATAATAAGTGTTGTATAATATTAGATTTTTCGGTTATTGATTGATTATCGATTTATTAAAAAAATTAAAACTACTGCTCTCATCGGGAGATGTAAAGTACATCCTGCCCCTCTGAGGGTATGGCCTTGCTATATATTCAATGGAAAAATGGTCTGCAGAGTTCACATTAATACGCCCTGATTTTCTCTTCTTATAGGGCGGTAATGCAATTGAGAAGAAGAATCCCCCGTTAAGCAGATAGCTCTCGAATTGAAGGGTCTGTAAATAGAAACCGATAGCCCCATTCTTGAAATATCTGGTTACCTCGCCTCTTGCAGCAATATCATTTTCCAGGTATTTTGCGATATTAAAATTAAAAAGCAGTTTAGAGTTCCAAATTTTGGTATAGTAGTTTGCTCCTACTCTCCAAGTTATATCTCCAAAATCATCAAACAGCCACTTGTCAAAAAGTGGAAGAGACCATCCAGTTATACCGGCTTGAGCATAAACAGAGATATTTCCCGATATCGGTTTTAATATTTTGAGGTCGGCACCCGATCTGAAAATGTTAAAGTTTCCGGCTGTTGCCAAAATGTGAAAATTACCCGGAAGTCTCAGATGCTGGCTGAATGTTACAAAACCGGGTCTTACCCTACTCTCCTCTATCGAATACTCGTCATAAACAGGAATAATCACCTGAGCCGTTACTTTTGCTCCTCTCCAGAGAGAGAGTTCAAGTGCAGGATTGATATTGGCCTGAACCACATACATCCTGTCGAGCCTGGAGTTCTTAAACCGGAACTGAGGGTAGAAAACCAGATCTGCACTCCATTTGCTACTATTATGGAATCTGCTTTTATCGCCTTCAATATTTGAAAGAACGTTAATCTTTTCGTTTATGATAAAGTCCTGTTTCCAGATAATCCTCCCTTCTGAATCCCTTTTTTTGGAAGATGCTTGTAACCTGTGTACAGGAACTCTACGCTCCATAACTATTACTTCAAGAATTTCACTATCCAGTGTTTTAGAAATCACTTCAAATTGATTTTTTATCTCTCGAAAAGCTGCTGCTTTAGTTACAAAAGATTCTGCTTCAAGATAAAAAACCTCTTTTTCAACTCCCTTAATATGTCTAACACTATTGAATCCTGCTTTCAGAAGTATTGCTTCCTGTGCACTCTGGCCAAATATAAAAGATACAGATAGTGTCATACAAACAACAATTGATGCTGTTTTGAAGATTTCTGTAACTTTCGTATTTACATAATTAGGCATTCAAGTAAGTGTAAGAACACTTTAAAACTGTGGTTTAGTGCGTATTAGTTGTAGTAATAATAC
>CAYGGD010000149.1:0-3417 GCA_964349315.1 uncultured Muribaculaceae bacterium | reverse complement strand
GACCTTAATTCTACACCGTATGCCCGTGGCTCACCTTCGTCCCTGATGCCATTGCCGTTAAGATCAAGGAAAGGTAAAAGAACCAGGCCGCCTCTTCCGACGCTTGGCCTTTCGCTGGTTCCAATGTATTTGCCTTTAATGTCAGTCAGTATGCTTCCGGCTGCATTACCGGTAATAACTGTATTTGATCCGCTGCGGCGGGCAGATGCACCAAACCTGCCGAAAGAGAGATCGAACCTTAGCCCCAGTTCGATATTGGTACTTTCGGTGTGGAAGTTATGTTCATATGAAAAATTGAGATAACCTTTTTGTCGGAGGTGTTTCTCAACACTTCCCTTTAAGGTGACAATCTCGCCCCTTTTGTAGTTATACTGAAGCTGAGGTGTAAAGACAAAACCACGGATAGCCCTTATTCCCAAATGTAGTGTGCTGTATATATCGGGATCGTTAAAGTTGGTGTATATTGCACTGGTTGTTAAGTTCGCATTTAACCATTTATACGAAGTTGAAAGAAGAAGCTCGGCTGAGGAGTATTTGCTGGATGCCATAATAAACTGATTGTATGTAAGCCGGGAAAAGAGGGCAAACTGATTTTTTCGGAATGGCATACTCAGAGAGGCTTTTCGCTCTTCTAAAAAATTTGTAAAAATTGCTGTCTGATTTTCATCGTATTTGGTGTAGCTCATCTCGAGCTGAATATCAGAGAATAAACGATAATTGAGGTTACCTGTAAATTTCACTTCGTGGGCATACTCTCCTGAAATTAAAAGGGTGGGAGCAAGCCGTATCGAGGTGTTGACAAATGGGATAAAACCTCCCTCCCTGTAAGAAGATAGATATTCGACGCCTCCCCCAACCGTTAGGAAACTTGTTGCTCCAATGTCAAAATTTGCCCTCGAAAAACGGGAGTTTGTGCTGTCTTCCAGCACCCCTCCTGTAATCCGGTATTCGAAAGTGCCTTGCGGCAAAAAGTTAAAAGGCACGCTTATGCTTTTTTCCTCCGACCTAACCTCACCCCATGGACCGTAATATTGGAGCCTTATATCGGTGTTTCCATAAATCAGAGGAACTTCAAATGAGAAAAAACCGGAAGCGTCTGCCTGCTGATAGTCTATAAGAACATTGTTTACATAAAGCTCCACAGTCCATCCGGGCTCTGTGACATCGCTTATAGTGTATGATCCATAAGATCGACGGTAGGTTGTCGGAGTGTTGGTAAGCTGTATTCCAATAACCGGTGAATTGAGGGTAGCAATAGATTGTCCCATTGTTTTTCCAAGGGTAACCTGCCTTAGAGGTCTAAAGTCGTTATTGGCAAAGCGCCATGTATAATATTGATCTTTATGAACAAAAGGGGTGTTGGGGTTATAATTAAGGGTAACATTGGTCTCTCCGCCGGCTATAACAGATCCTAATTTAAGAGCCAACCGGGAATTTGTATTGCCATCTATTGTGTGGCTTGTGCTAATATTCCAGTCGGCAACTCCTAACCTGAATAATGGATATCGAGGTGCTATTGTGGTGTCAGCAATTATATCACCTGTCAGTTGCCCTACATTCCTGCGCATTTGTTCGAGACGCATCTCTCTGATAATCGGGAGTTCGACAGAGGTGTTGAGGTTAACCGACAGACTTCGGAAGTTGAAACTTGCCTCCAGACCGAATATCTCGCCAAAATAATTAGATTTTAAATATAGGTTGGTTTCGGTTCGGAGCAGGTCACCCGGATTTAGCCGGAACGCCCTGTTGTTGTATTCGATAGTATTCTGCTCACGGTCTATTCTGTAACGCGCTTTTTCGTCAATAAAAAAGCCATCGATATAGTTGAACCCCGGAGAAACATCTGCTCTGATTTTCAGGAAAGAGAATACATCTGTAACCGACAGGTAAAGGTTATCGTCAAGAATAAGCGCCGGAAGATCTGCTCCACCGATTCGCGGCACATTAAAGTAGACCGAAATTTCGAAAAATTCAGGTTCGTCATCGAACTCATGTTCAGTCACTTGTGAAAAAAGGCCAACAGGAGAAAGAATGCAAAAACAGAGCAATGCTATTGCATAAAATTTAACGGCAATACCACGGTGTTGTTTCATTCACAAGTTGCAAAATATCTAATTGAAAATAAGAGTAAAGGTAAAAGTTCCTGAGTAATTACCAGGTGGATTATCCTGGACGCTGCCTACATGGAGGGTTCCCCCGACATTTATTGGGAATGGTGTGTTGTTCTGGATGTTATTAACGTTGTAAACGGGTGGATGAATAGTAGCATTCATTGAGCCCCCTCCTCCGACTCTGTTTAAAACAGCATTGCTGATATTGAATGAGATAGGTTTTCTATTGCCTCTGGTAATAAGCTCAAAAATTGCCTGTGTGGGTTGTGAGCCGCCAAAGAGCACTACTCCTCCGGTAGCACTACGGGTACCATCCGGGCTTATATTTATGTCCCCTCCTGACCCGGTAGGGAAAAAAGTGCCGAAATTCATATTTTGGATTACATTTAAATACTGCGGAGGTTGAGAAAAAAGAGTCCCGCTCCCGACTATTGATAGGAGCAAGGTAAGCAACGATATGATATACAGTTTTCTCAACGGTAAAATAATTATTAAGGTAAAGTTAGTTCTGCCTCGGCATAGGTAACCGGACGGACATCGGACTGCGAATAAAATGATATAGAGATTTTCCCTGAGTTGTAATTAACGGGAGTGTCACTTATAAGATCTACAGTAACATTTCTCAAAGCATTGGGTGTGTATACAGCAATTCCATTAATTGCCGACACAACAGTTTCCCTCCCTTGAGGTGAGGTGTGAACAATTCGGATATCGCCGTAAACCGACATATTGCCACTTCGGTTAATTACAAAGTGAAGACGATTTGCCCCCTCGGCTGTTTTTTCGAATTCAAGATTGGTAATTGAGGCCTCTGTGGTTGATTCTCCTACTCTGATAATAACAGGGATGGATATCCCAAATATTGGTGTCAGGCGAACACTCAAACCAGTGGTGTCTGTTTCGGTTTGCTCACTGCCCAGTGCTACTACATTGGGAACGGAGCGGAAGTAGGCATGAGAGCGGTACTCTCCCGGTTGTAGCCGATTGATATTGGCAACCTGCATTTTCACAACCTGTGCCTCGTTTGGTGCGAGGGTAACCGAACGGGGGAAGAACCTGATGTTTTTGTCGGCAAAATTTTGTCCGGGATCGGGTTCCGTAATCTCTTCAAAAGAGCCATCTTCTCTCATTCTGTACTGAATCATAGAGATGTTGTAGCGGGCAGTATCGTTACCGATGTTGGCAAGGTTAATGTCATACACCCTTCTTGAGCCGTCGAACACTATCCGCCTTGGAGTAACCAGAAGGTTGCCCTGGGCAAAAACATCCGAAGGCAAAATGGCAATGAATAATACCAATAATGCAA
>CAYGGD010000148.1:0-3431 GCA_964349315.1 uncultured Muribaculaceae bacterium | reverse complement strand
GAATATATGTAGAGTATCCGCAGATAGTACCATCACTGCCGGAAGATCTATTCTTTATACACGCACAGGAGCTGCTTGAGATGTATCCTGGTCTGACTTCAAAAGAGCGGGAAAATGAGATTACAAAGAAACATAAGGCTGTTTTTGTAATCGGCATAGGACACGACCTTACGGATGGCAACCCTCACGACGGCAGAGCTGCAGACTACGATGACTGGAGCACTAAAAACGAAGATGGTTATTATGGACTTAATGGCGACCTCTTGCTATGGAATCCTGTTTTACAAAGCTCATTTGAGATATCGAGCATGGGGATACGAGTAGATGAAGCAGCAATGGAAAAACAGCTTAAAATCCGCAATCAGGAGTGGAAAAAGGAGATGATGTTCCATAAAGAGTTGCTGGCCGGCAATCTCCCATATACAATCGGCGGAGGTATCGGGCAATCAAGGCTTTGTATGTTCCTCTTACGTAAGTGCCATATTGGTGAAATCCAATGTAGCATCTGGACAGATGAGATAAAAAATGAGTGTAAAAAAGCGGGCATTGAGCTAATGTAACTGCGTTCTCTAAGATTTTACTTATCACCATATCGTAAAGTTGCCCCAGAATTTGACACATTGTAATAAAGAAAGGTAGAGGGTTAACTAATTTTACTCATAATTTAGTTAACCCTTAATATTTACTGCCATGAAAAAGATTTTTCAATTAATAATTTTATCATCTGCACTACTACTTACCTCTTGCGATATTATTGAGGAGGCAATCACCGGGTCAAAACTTGGGGGAGAGCAATCGGCTATCGGCCAGGTTGGAGTTACAGTCACTTCATCCAGCGCCCAGATCAATGGGGTCAGCAACTTTCAGGCAACTGTAACATCACTTAGCGGAGGTGTATCAACCTATACAGGGTCTGCAACGGTGGCCAATACATCAATTGTAAGTACTCTCACCAACCTGCCCGGCGTTACAGTTAGTGGCAACACGGTTACTGTAACAGGAGTAAAATTCAAATCTACAACCGAGGGGGTTGAGAGTATCTACGGTTTTGACCCCGGAATACTAATCAAGTACAGTTCAAGTGTTGGAGATGAATATGAAGTACTGGGATCGTCAACAAAAAGAGTGGTAACTGCAAAATCTACCTCTGATGATTTCAATTGGGGAGGTATGATGATAAAAGTTATTAAAGTAGAAGAGAACATCAACCGAGGGGGTGTTAAAAAGATTACCTATTTTGGCAATCACAAGTGGGGCATGGTTTCTGTCAGATTTGATTTTGACGATGGAAGCTACTCTCAGTTCCCTATTTACAACAGCGCAAACAACTAGTATTGTCGCGAATGAAGTACCTTACTATAAATGGTGAGAGAAAAGCCATACCACCATTCCCTCATCACAAGGAGTATGTCTACCGCTGTTACCAATTTTTTAATGCAAAGAATCTCTATTCATTTCTGACCATTCCCGGCCACTATAGGTTTGTACGGGAGGTTTGGATGCAGAAAAAGCACAAGGTGGCAATACCACGTGAACTTCTCATTGACCCCACAAGTGACTGCAACCTTAAATGTAAAGGTTGCTGGGCAGCAGATTACGAGAAACACTCCAATATCTCCTATGAAAAGCTTGATTCAATATTTACAGAGGGAGCAAAGCTTGGGGTGATGGATGTTCTTATGTCGGGAGGAGAACCTCTTATGCGTAAAGATGACATAGTTGCGCTTGCTGCAAAGCACCAAAACATAAGCTTCTCTATGTTTACAAACGGAACGCTTGTTGACGAAGCATTTGCAGACAAACTTGTAGAACTTGGTAATTTAAACCTCTTTATAAGCATCGAAGGATTTCGTGACGATACCGATTTTCGCAGAGGTGAAGGCACATACGATCAGGTAATTAAGGCAATGGATCTGCTAAAGGCAAGAGATATTGGATTTGGTTTTTCAGTATGTTATCACTCTAAAAATTATGAAGTTATCTGTAGCGATGAATTTATTGGCTTCATGAGAGAAAAGGGGGCCTGGTTTGCATGGTTATTTAACTATCTACCTATCGGAAGCGATGCCGACACCTCACTTTGTTGCACAGCAGAGCAGAGGGCCTATGTTATGAAGAAGACGGACGAGTACTATAAAAAGCACAATTTTCTACTGATTGATTTTGCAAACAGCGGTCACAAGTCAATCGGTTGTGTTGGTGCAGGCAACGACTTTCTGCATATAAATGCAAACGGCGATGTTGAACCATGCGCCTTTTGCCACTACTCCGACACCAATATTAACGACAAAACCTTTCTTGAGGCGCTTCACTCCCCTTTCCTTGAAACATTCAGGAATAAAAAACCCTTTTCACAAAACTTTCTCACCCCTTGCCCAATGATGGACCTTCCGGAAGAGATAGTTAAACTAACCTCCGACAGCTCAGTCAGGTCAACTCACCTGAACAACCCGGAAAGCGGAGAAGAACTTGCACAGAAAACCAGGCATCTTGCTAAAAACTGGCAACCTGTTGCAGAGAAGATATACGAAGGACTTCCAAAAGCAGAAAAAAGGCGTTTTGGAATCCTTAACTGGCTACTACATGCCGGTGATAAATACAAGTACCGGTAATAAAGGAGAGTTAAGGGGAATAAATGACAATAAAGAACTATAAATTAATCAAATACCAGCAAAGCAATGATAAACTACCGTTTTAAGTATTTTGGATTAGCCGTTGTTTTGGTGGCTGTGGCATTTACGGTTCTCTACTTTGGTTTTAACTTCCGCTTCGAAATGACTGTATTTGCAGTACACTCTGCCTTTTTTGAAACCAAGATGTTTGCACTGTTCAAGACCAATTTTGCTGACGAGTTAATTCTTCTTCTATACATAATCGGCTTAGCCCTTATGATATTTTCAAAGGAAAAGGAGGAGACAACCGGTATAATGCAAAAAAGGCATAACGCTATGCGCTACGCCCTTTTTATTAATTTTTTAGCTCAAATTCTTGTAATCCTCTTTATCTACGGTCAGGGTTTTATTGCCTTTCTTGTTCTAAACCTTATCAATCTTCCTCTGCTTTACCTCGTCTTGTTCATGATTATGAAAAAAACTACTTACTTCCAAAGCTCTTCATGAACTGAACCCTCTCAAATTTTTCCGGGTTCTCAATGTTTGAGTAATTGAGTCTGCCTCTGAAATCCGATAAATTTTTAAATCCCTGCGAATCCATAAAGAGGTTAAGATCGGCAATAGCGTTAGATATTGCGACTCCACCCTTTTTGTAAAGTGCTGTACACATCTGAGCTGTTGTTGCTCCTGCAAGAATCTGTTTAAGCACCACTGTTCCGTTATGGATACCGGTGCTTGCCGAAAGATCAATTCCCGGAACCAGCGCCGAAACTATACCCATCCAACGAAGCTCCTTAAGGTACTCGTCAGGATGAGAGA
>CAYGGD010000147.1:0-3449 GCA_964349315.1 uncultured Muribaculaceae bacterium | reverse complement strand
ATATTTGTTTGTAACTACAATCAAACATAATTAATTCGGATGGTTGCCGGCAGCATAATTAGAAAATAAAAAGTCTGCTCTTAATCTTTTTACGAAACGGTAATATTTTTCTGTTTTTAAGCTAAATATTGTTCTCAAGAGCCATTTTCAGAATGAGTTCAAAATTTTGTGAAAGAGATTTTGCTGTAGCAGTAGCCCCCGAGTAACTGTCGACTGATGCCCTCTCTTTAATTGCATCCGAGATACTCATACCGTTCCATGTATCAAAGAAAAGTTGCCTCTCGAGTCTTCTTACATAGGAGGTAGTTTCCATATGAGACAGAATAGAAACTCCCTTTATAATCTTATTTTTATCCAGTATTACAATAACAGGAGTGGGTCCGTGGTAGCCCTTAATTTCTTTAGAGTATGGCATGCTTGAGAGGGTATACCCAATCACCTTATTCTCTTTATTTACTATTCTGAACCATATGTTATTAATCTGCTCAACCTCTTTTGCATCAGGATATATAGTCTGAATAATGTCAAACCCGGAAATTTCTTTCAGAACCGGGATTTCTCTGCCTCTGTTTTGTCCTGTAATCAGCGTCAGAGCAAATAAAAAAATGATATTAATTATAATTTTTTTCACTTTTGTGACTATTGTTTTAAAAAAGGGTTGCATAGCTGCAACCCTTTGGTAGTAAGACAATTAATTATCTATTTATACTCTTTGATTGCTGCCTGTGCTGCCGCAAGTCTTGCAATTGGCACTCTGAAAGGAGAGCATGAAACATAATTCATGCCAACTTTATGACAGAACTCTACAGATTCTGGATCGCCTCCGTGTTCTCCGCAAATTCCTATTTTTAGTTTGGCATTTGTGTTTCTACCTCCCTTTATACCCATTTCGACAAGTTTGCCAACGGTTGACTGGTCAAGAGTCTGGAAAGGATCGGCAGAAATGATTTTCTTGTTAAGATAGTCATTCATAAAACCGCCTATATCGTCTCTTGAAAAACCAAATGTCATCTGAGTAAGGTCGTTTGTTCCGAAAGAGAAAAACTGTGCTGTTTGTGCCATTTCGTCGGCCAAAATAGCAGCTCTCGGAATTTCAATCATTGTACCGTACAGGTATGCAATTTTTAGACCCGATTTTTTCTCTACTTCACTGTGAACCGCATCACAAATAACTTTTTGGTTATCAAGTTCTTTTACAGAAACGGTTACAGGAACCATTATTTCCGGCTGAGGATCAAGACCCTCTTTCATCAATTCGGCAGTTGCTTCAAAGATAGCTCTGAACTGAGCTTCGGAAATTTCCGGATAAGTTATGCCCAAACGAACTCCTCTGTGTCCCATCATAGGATTTACTTCATGGAGTGAGTTACCTCTTGTCTGAACCTCTTCCAGAGTGATGCCAAGTTCTTTGGCAAGTTCTGTCTGCTTCTCCTCTGTTTGAGGGACAAACTCATGTAGTGGCGGGTCGAGAAGACGGAAGGTAACAGGTTTTCCGTTCATCACCTTCATAGTCCCTTTAACGGCCTCTTTAATGAATGGCTCAAGTTCTTCGAGGGCTTTAACGCGCTCTTCTGTGCTTTTCGAAAGAATCATCTTACGAAGCTTCGAGAGAGGCTGTTCTGAATTGAGACCGTAAAACATATGCTCGATTCTGAAAAGTCCGATACCTTCTGCACCGAAGTTAATAGCATTCTGTGCATCTTCAGGGGTGTCGGCATTTGTTCTTACACCCAAAACACGATATTTGTCAACGATTGACATATACTCAATAAACCTTGGATTTTCAGAGGCGTCCATTGTCTCTATAGCACTGTCATAAACAAGCCCTTTGCTTCCGTTAAGACTGAATACATCACCTTCTTTATAGGTTTTGCCTTTAATGGTAACCGTTTTGGCCTTTGTGTTGATATGAAGTGCATCACAACCAACAATACAGCACTTACCCCAACCTCTTGCAACAAGGGCTGCATGTGAAGTCATGCCTCCGCGGGCAGTAAGAAGTCCGTCGGCTGCACGCATCCCCTCCACATCTTCGGGATTGGTTTCCTCTCTGACAAGAATAACTTTTTTACCTTTTTCTGCCCACTCAACAGCGTCTTCGGCTGTAAATACAATCTGACCAACAGATCCTCCCGGTCCTGCAGGGAGACCTTTGGCAATTATTGTGGCTTTGTTTTCAGATTTAGGATCAAGTATAGGGTGAAGAAGTTCGTCAAGCTGAATGGGAGCAACTCTCATCACTGCTGTTTTCTCTTCTATCAGACCTTCGTGAAGCATGTCCATTGCCATATTCAGAGCAGCCAGACCCGTTCTCTTGCCAACACGGCACTGCAGCATCCATAATTTACCATCCTGAATGGTAAACTCAATATCCTGCATATCGCGGAAATGTTTTTCTAGATTTCTCTGTATAGCGTCAAGTTCTTTATAAACAACAGGCATAGCAGTTTCCAAAGAGCTCAGATGCTTGTTTTGATCGTTTTTGGTTGATTCGTTTAGTGGATTAGGAGTGCGAATTCCGGCAACAACATCTTCTCCCTGGGCATTAACAAGCCACTCTCCGTAAAATTTATTTTCGCCTGTGGCAGGGTTTCTGGAGAATGCAACTCCTGTTGCAGAGTTGTCACCCATATTACCGAATACCATTGCCTGAACATTAACTGCGGTTCCCCACTCATCAGGAATATTCTCAATTCTTCTGTATGAGATTGCTCTTTTTCCGTTCCAAGACTTGAAAACTGCAGTGATTCCTCCCCACAGCTGCTCAATTGCATTGTCAGGGAATGGTTTGCCCAATACATCCAGAATTCTTCCTTTAAACGCTTCGCAAAGTTCGGCAAGATCTTCGGTAGTGAGGTCGGTATCGTTTTTATATCCTTTTTTATCTTTTACTTCGTGAAGCATTCTGTCAAGCTGAACACGAATGCCCTGACCCTCTCCAAGTTCAATGCCTTCTGCTTTTTCCATTACCACATCGGAGTACATCATTATTAGTCTGCGGTATGCATCATAAACAAAACGGGGATTGCCTGTTTTCTTGATAAGACCGGGTATTGTGTCAGAGCAGAGTCCGATGTTCAATACCGTTTCCATCATTCCGGGCATTGAACTTCTTGCTCCTGAGCGGCATGACAGAAGAAGCGGATTCTCTTTATCTCCGAATTTCATCTCCATTACGGCTTCAACATTTTTCAGAGATTCTTCAACCTCTTTTTTAAGTGAATCCGGGTATACCATATTGTTTTTGTAAAACTCAACGCAGGTTTCGGTTGTAATCGTGAACCCGGCTGGAACCGGTATGCCCAGAGAGCACATCTCAGCAAGGTTCGCACCTTTGCCTCCGAGCAGATTTTTCATTGAGCCGTCTCCGTCGGCACTCTTACCTCCAAAGAAGTAAACTCTTTTAATTTCTGACATAAATAAATTATTTTCGGTTTATATTTTTTTCT
>CAYGGD010000146.1:0-3488 GCA_964349315.1 uncultured Muribaculaceae bacterium | reverse complement strand
CGAAAGCTTTAATGCAGTCTCCACCGCCTCAGCACCCGTGTTCATCGGCAAAACTTTATCGTAACCGAAAAATTTGTGAATATACTCCTCGTAAGGGCCAAGACAGTCATTGTAAAACGCCCTGGATGTAAGACATAGCCTATTTGCCTGCTCTGTAAGAGCATTCACAATTTTAGGATGACAGTGACCCTGATTTACGGCCGAATATGCAGATAAAAAATCGAAGTACTTTTTATCGTCTACATCCCAAACATACGCCCCATTTCCGCGAGACAAAACCACTTCCAAAGGATGGTAGTTGTGTGCTCCGTAACGCTCTTCCTGACTAATAAAAGCTTGTGCTTTTGGTGAAATGTTCATAGCTCTAATTTCTATAAATTTATAATTGCAGTAATTAGGCAAATTTAGCGGTTATTTTCCATATAAAATGTGGATAACTTGTTTGTAATTACAGAAAATAATCTTACCTTTGCAACCCGTTTTATATAACGAAAATAGTTAAAGTTAAGAACAACAACTAATTATGCCAACAATCCAACAGTTAGTTCGCAAGGGACGAGAAGTTATCGTTGAGAAAAGCAAATCTCGTGCTCTTGACGCATGTCCACAGAGACGCGGAGTATGTGTTCGTGTTTACACCACAACTCCAAAAAAACCCAACTCAGCTATGCGCAAGGTAGCTCGTGTACGCCTCACAAATCAGAAAGAGGTTAACGCGTATATCCCGGGCGAAGGTCACAACCTTCAAGAGCACTCAATTGTGCTTGTTCGCGGCGGTCGTGTTAAAGACCTTCCCGGTGTGAGATATCACATCCTACGCGGAGCGCTTGATACAGCAGGAGTTGAGGGCAGAAAGCAGGGCCGTTCTTTGTACGGTACAAAGAGACCGAAAAAAACAGCCGCTAAAAAGTAATAACAATTCAATTTTTAAATTAAATGAGAAAAACGAAGCCTAAAAAGAGGATTCTACTTCCCGACCCAAAATTTCACGATGTAACCGTTACAAGGTTCGTGAATAATCTGATGTTACAGGGAAAGAAGAGTATCGCCTATCGCATCTTCTATGATGCACTTGAAATCATCGGCGAAAAGATGAAAGATTCTGACAAGGCTCCTCTCGAAGTTTGGAAAAAAGCACTTGAAAATGTAACTCCGCAGGTTGAGGTTAAAAGCCGCAGAGTTGGTGGTGCAAACTTCCAGGTTCCGACTGAGGTGCGTCCGGAAAGAAAAGTCTCAATCTCCATGAAAAACTTAATTCTTTACGCACGCAAACGCTCGGGTCACACAATGGCCGATAAACTTGCCGCAGAAATCATGGCCGCTTACAACAGTGAGGGTGCAGCGTACAAGAGAAAAGAGGATATGCACAAAATGGCAGAAGCCAACAAGGCATTTGCACATTTCCGTTTTTAAGCACCTAAGCACCACATTAACACACTAAATGGCAAGAGATTTAAAATATACCAGAAATATAGGCATCATGGCTCACATTGATGCCGGAAAAACAACCACTTCGGAAAGAATTCTTTTTTACACAGGTAAAAGCCACAAAATGGGAGAGGTCCACGATGGTGCGGCCACTATGGACTGGATGGTACAGGAACAGGAGCGGGGAATTACAATTACATCTGCAGCAACTACTGCATTTTGGAATTTCGAAGGTGAGCAGTACCAGGTTAACCTAATTGACACACCCGGACACGTAGACTTTACAGTAGAGGTCGAGAGATCTCTCCGCGTTCTAGACGGCACAGTTGCTACTTTTTGTGCAGTTGGCCGTGTTCAGCCCCAGTCAGAAACAGTCTGGCGTCAGGCCGACAAGTACCATGTACCCAAAATGGCTTATGTCAATAAAATGGACCGTGTTGGTGCCGACTTTAACGCAGTGGTAGATGAAATTCGCGAAAAGCTCGGAGCCAATGCAATTCCTATTGCTTTGCCCATTGGAGCAGAAGATAAATTCGAAGGAATTATCGATTTGATTGCAAAAAAAGCTTACTACTACGATCAGGACGACAAGTCACTTGTAAACTATAAAATTGCAGAAATTCCTGCTAATATGGTTGATGAGGCAGAAGAGTGGAGAGGCAAGCTTATTGAATCAGTAGCTGAGTACAACGATGCAATACTGGAGAAATTCTTTGACGATCCGGACTCAATCTCTGATTCAGAGATTATAGAGGCTCTCAGAAAAGCAACCATAGATATGGCTGTTGTACCGGTTACATGCGGCTCTTCCTTTAAAAACAAAGGTGTACAGTTTCTTCTCGATTCAGTTATGCGCTACCTGCCATCTCCCCTGGATATCGGAAACATCAAGGGTATTAACCCGAACACCGATAAGGAAGAAATTCGTAAAACCGATATCAAAGAGCCGTTCTGCGGTCTTGTATTCAAAATTGCAACAGATCCTTTTGTAGGTCGTTTGGCATATATTCGTGCCTACTCAGGTAAACTCGACTCCGGGTCATATGTTCTTAACACCCGCTCCGACAAAAAGGAGAGAGTAGCCCGTCTTTACCAGATGCACTCCAACAAACAAAACCCGATTGAGTTTGTAGAGGCAGGCGATATTTGCGCCGCTGTCGGTTTTAAAGATTTACGCACAGGTGACACCATCTGTCTCGAATCTAAACCAATAGTTCTTGAATCTATCACATTCCCCGACCCTGTAATTGGTCTTGCGGTAGAGCCAAAAACACAGAAAGATCTCGATAAACTTGGGATGGCCCTCTCTAAGCTGTCAGAAGAAGACCCCACCTTTACTGTTCGCACCGACCACGAAACCGGACAAACAGTTATCAGCGGAATGGGTGAACTTCATCTGGAGATTATTGTCGACCGTCTCCGCAGAGAATTCGGAGTAGAGATTAATCAGGGAGCACCTCAGGTTAACTACAAAGAGGCAATCCGCTCGACAGTACAACACCGCGAAGTGTTCAAAAAGCAAACCGGTGGTCGCGGTAAATTTGCCGACATTATTGTTGAAATTGGCCCTGCTGACGAAGGCATCACCGGGCTTCAGTTTATTGACGAGGTAAAAGGAGGAAACATCCCTAGAGAGTACATCCCTTCTGTAGAGAAAGGATTTAAAGCTGCAATGGCTAATGGTGTCCTTGCCGGCTACGAAGTTACATCACTTAAGGTTGTGCTTAAAGACGGTTCATTCCATGCGGTCGACTCCGACGCTCTTTCGTTTGAAATTTGCGCAAGACAAGCTTTCCGTAAAGCATGCCCTAAAGCCAGCCCGTACATTCAAGAGCCTATTATGTCTCTGGAAGTTGTTTCTCCCGAAGATTATCTTGGAGATGTTATCGGCGACCTTAACAAGCGCCGCGGACAAATCAACAACATGGATTCCAAAGGCAACGCCAGAATAGTTAAAGCCAAAGTACCCCTTGCAGAACAATTTGGTTATGTTACTATTTTAAGAACTCTCTCATCGGGAAGAGCTACCAGTACAATGGAGTTCTCTCATTACACCGAAC
>CAYGGD010000145.1:0-3536 GCA_964349315.1 uncultured Muribaculaceae bacterium | reverse complement strand
CCCCAACATTAAAAGTGTTGTGCTCTACCTGCTGAGCTACTGAATCTTCCGTTTTGGGAGTGCAAAGATATGGTAACAATATTTTATTTCCAAATTTCTTTAGAAAAAACAAGGGAAAAATATACATTTGTAGTAATGGAGAATAAACTGATAGGTGCTCTTAGCGACTTTTTGGAGAGTTATTCAATTTCTTACGAAACTGAAGGGAACTCTATTTTCACTGACGGAGGTAAGTTAAGGATAGATGCTGTAGATCTGAGCGATAACAACTCTGTTTACAGAGAGGTTACTCAGAGCAGCGAAGTGCAAGTTATAAGAGTTTATGAAGATTTATGGCACACACGCCCTGGTTTGATTAAAAACAGGTTGCTCGGGATTTTCGGATTTGGAGAATCAATTTTTGCAAGAAAGTGTGAATTGAGGTCTGTTTCTCCCCAGGAGGCAAGTCGTTTTTTAAACGAAAATCATCTTTTGGGATCTTCTAGTTGCAAATACAGGTATGGGCTGTTCTATAACAATATTCTTTATGCTGTAGCAACTTTTTCTGCTCCTAGACCTATGAACAGGGACGGAGTGATTGTGGGTTCATACGAGTGGGTGCGTTATGCGTCAAAGGGAAGTAGCAGGGTTCTTGGAGGTATGGGGCGCTTGCTTTCCTGTTTTGTTAGGGAGTGTAACCCAGGAGAAATAATGAGCTATGCAGACAAAGACTGGTCGGAGGGTAATGCTTACATAAAGCTCGGTTTTAAGCTTACAGGAGAAACAGCACCAATCAGATTCTTTGTTAATTCAGAAACAAATATCAGAATCTCTGAAAAAAAACTGGTTTCGGATAAAAAGTTCCGAAATTATGATTTACAAAAGAGCGGCTTCGTATCACTTTTTAACTCTGGAAACCTTAAGTTTATCAGGAGTTTCGCCACTCTTTAATTTGCTCTTGTCTAACTCAATCAGGATTTTATCACCCATCTTGAACTTGCCTGATATTATTGCTTCAGCCAATGGATCTTCGATTTGCTTCTGGATAGCTCTTTTAAGGGGCCTGGCTCCAAATTGCGGGTCGTATCCCATTTCTGCAACAAATAATTTGGCCTCTTCGCTGATAGATAACTTGTAACCTGCATTCTCTATACGTACAAAAAGATCATTAAGCTCTATGTCAATTATTTTACAGATATCATCCTTTGTAAGTGGGTTAAAGAGAATTTGTTCGTCAAGACGATTAATGAATTCAGGTGAAAATGTTTTCTTGAGTGCTTTTTCTATTATAAAACGATTATTGTCAGTGACATTCCTTTTCGAAACATTTGAGAAACCTAGCCCTGCTCCGAAATCTTTAAGCTCTCTGCTACCTGCATTTGAAGTCATTATCAGAAGTGTGTTTCTAAAATCAATGTGACGGCCGTTGCTGTCTGTTAAGCGCCCTTCGTCCAGCACCTGAAGCAGAATATTGAAAATATCGGGATGTGCCTTCTCTATCTCATCCAGAAGAACTACAGAATAGGGCCTTCTTCTAACCTTTTCGCTTAGCTGGCCACCTTCGTCATATCCGATATACCCCGGAGGAGCTCCGATAAGCCGCGACACTGCAAACTTTTCCATATATTCACTCATATCTATTCTAATAAGATTGTCAACAGAATCGAAGAGATATTCGGTAAGTATTTTTGCAAGCTGGGTTTTACCCACACCTGTCGGGCCGAGAAAAAGGAAAGTGCCTATAGGTTTATTAGGATCTTTAAGTCCTGCTCTGTTCCGCTGAATCGATTTTACTACTTTTTCTACAGCATCATCCTGGCCTACAATTTTTTTCCTTATTTGCGATCCCATTTTGGTGAGTCTGTCACCTTCACTCTCTGCCAAACGATAAACAGGCACACTGGTAATCATTGATAAAA
Organism: uncultured Muribaculaceae bacterium; assembly: GCA_964349315.1. Classification (GTDB taxonomy): domain Bacteria; phylum Bacteroidota; class Bacteroidia; order Bacteroidales; family UBA932; genus Bact-08. The sequence goes on along the minus strand of CAYGGD010000145.1, from coordinate 1,638 downwards.
CCTCTGCTACATCATTTTCGTCAACAACCTGCGGGTTAAGGTTTTGATCCTCTTTCCACTTTTTCTGAGCCTCTTCCAATTGCGAGATTTTAACCTCTTCTTTATCTCTTAATTCTGCAGCTATTTCAAACTTATTCATGCTGACAGCACTTCTCTTATCCTCTCTGATGCTCTCCAGTTCGTTTTCGATAGTAGTTATAAACTCAGGAACAACAAGATTTTTAAGGTGTACTCTTGATCCTGCCTCGTCAAGAGCATCGATTGCCTTGTCTGGAAGACATCTGTCTGTAATATAGCGTTGTGATAATCTTATACAGGCAATAAGGGCCTCTTCGGTATACTTTACATTATGGTGTTTTTCGTAACTATCTTTGATGTTAATCAATATATTATGTGTCTCTTCATAAGTAGTGGGGTCAACCATTATCTTCTGAAATCTTCTTTCAAGAGCACCATCTTTTTCAATAAATTCACGGTACTCATCCAGTGTAGTTGCGCCGATGCACTGTATTTCGCCTCTGGCCAGCGCAGGTTTTAGCATATTGGCAGCATCCAGAGATCCCGAAGCACCTCCGGCACCTACCAATGTATGAAGCTCGTCGATAAAAAGAATAATGTTCGGATTTTTTCCGAGTTCATTCAATATTGCTTTCATCCTCTCTTCAAACTGACCTCGATACTTTGTCCCCGCTACAATTGAACCAATATCAAGAGATATAATTCTTTTATTAAGCAAAGCCCTTGATACTTTTTTTTGTGCTATTCTTAAAGCTAACCCTTCGGCAATTGCAGATTTACCTACTCCGGGCTCACCTATAATTACAGGGTTGTTTTTCTTTCTCCTTCCAAGTATCTGAGCCAATCTTTCAATTTCCTTGTCTCTTCCCACAACCGGATCCAGTTTATCGATTGTGGCTGCATATGTTAAATCAAAGCCGAAGCTGTCAATAACCGGAGTGTCGGAAGCGGCCTTCTGTGATTTGATATACTTTGATGCAGACTCTTGATTAATACCTCTGGGTCTGTCTGACTCTTCGTCAAATGTAGAAGAGGAGAGTGGACGCGGAATCTGTTTTCCCGTTAGGGTTGCCTTTATACTGTCGTATGTTATCTGGTGTTCACGCAGTATCTCAACCGAAGGAGAGGGGTCTCCCCTCATAATTGCAAGCAGTAAATGGAGGGGCCCGGGAATTGTTTGTCCAAGACTTTTTGCCTCAAGATACATAACCCGCAGCGAACTTTCGGCGCTTTTTGCAAGTGTTATCCTGTCAGACTGTTCAAAGGGAACAATTTCTCCTTTACGCAGCTTATCCTCTATTTTTGTTTTGAGAATTTTGTGGTCGACACCAAAGCGGATAATCATTTCGAATGCGGAATTATCTTGATGGCGTAATACCCCCAGTATTAAGTGGTCTGTACTTATGGAGTAACTCCCCATTCTCATCGCCTCTTCTTTGCTGTATGAGATTATTTCATTAAGTTCGTTGGACAATTGAAGGTTCATTTGAATAAATTATATGTTCTGATATTTTACAATTAAGACAATTAGTTTTTCAATTTGTTCATGAGATTTTTTCTTTGTACTTTAGCACCTCTTTTTTAAAATTGAAATTGCAAATATAAGATGATTCAGGAATC
>CAYGGD010000144.1:0-3601 GCA_964349315.1 uncultured Muribaculaceae bacterium | reverse complement strand
GAATAAAGAATGATGACGGAGGTCCATTGGGACAATACCGTAAAAGAGCTCACGGCTATTTTGCATTTCCAAAGCTCGAAGGTCAGATACAGCCAAGGATGATGTTCAACGGAACAGAGGTGCTTGCATGGACTTTTAATAACTACTTGGGTCTTGCAAACCACCCCGAAGTGAGAAAGACAGATTCTGAAGCAGCAGAGAGGTGGGGTTTGGGCTATCCGATGGGGGCGAGGATGATGTCCGGACAAACAGCTCTTCACGAGCAGCTGGAGAGAGAGCTTGCTCAATTTGAGATGAAAGAGGATGCATATCTTTTCAATTTCGGTTATCAGGGTATGGTCTCCACTATAGACGCACTTGTTAACAGACACGACATCATTGTTTACGACTCAGAAGCTCATGCCTGTATAATGGATGGCGTAAGACTTCATATGGGCCAAAGGATTGTCTATCCGCATAACAATATTGAGAAGTGCGAAAAGGCACTTGCCCGCGCAACAAAAATTGTATCAGAAACCGGAGGGGGTATCCTTCTTATCACAGAGGGGGTTTACGGAATGACCGGAGATCTTGGTATTCTTGATAAAATTGTGGAGCTTAAGAAAAAATACTCTTTCAGAATCCTTATAGATGATGCTCACGGATTTGGTGTTATGGGTGATAACGGGAGAGGGACTTCTGAGCACTACGGAGTTATGGATGAAATAGATCTCTATTTCGGTGCCTTTGCCAAAGCTATGGCCGGAATTGGAGGATTTGTAGCTGGGCCTGAGCATATAATCAGCTATCTCAGATACAATTTACGCTCACAAATCTATGCAAAGTCTCTACCTATGGCAATGGTTGAGGGATGCCTCAAAAGGCTCGATATGATACGCACCATGCCTGAGCTTCGCGAAAAATTGTGGCTTATAACACGTACAATGCAAAAAGGTCTCAGAGAGAGAGGATTTAACATTGGTAAAGCCGAAGCCTGTGTAACTCCCGTCTTTCTAGAGGGAAATGTTCCTGAAGCAACAAATATTCTTGTAGATTTAAGGACAAATTATAAGATCTTCTGCTCTGCCGTAATATATCCTGTAGTCCCTAAAGGCGTTATAATGTTCCGTCTGATTCCAACCTCTATGCACTCTTTGGAAGATGTTGAGTACACACTCAATGCATTTAGTGAAATTCAAGAGAAGTTGAAAACCGGAATCTATAAGGCAGACGAGATTCAGGATATGGCAATTTAAACTTAACAAATGCTTAGAGATAGAGTTGTAGTAATAACCGGGGCAAGTTCCGGAATTGGGCTGGCAGCAGCAGAAGAGTTTATCGGACATGGCTGCAGAGTAGTTATCGCTGCCAGACGGATAGAGCTCTTAAAAGAGCTTGAGGCCAGGCACTCTTCCGCTTCAATTCTCTCCGTTAAGTGTGATGTCTCTGTTGAGGAGGATTGTAAAAACCTTATAGATGTTACAATCGAGCATTTCGGCCAAATAGATATTCTGGTAAATAATGCCGGTATTTCAATGAGGGCAATGTTCCGGGATCTGGACTTAATGGTTATCCGAAAGCTTATGGATGTCAATTTCTGGGGTACGGTGTACTGTACAAAGTATGCCCTACCCCATCTCTTAAAGAGCGAAGGCTCTGTAGTGGGTGTTATCTCTATCGCCGGATATAAGGGGCTCCCTGCAAGAACAGGTTACTCTGCTTCAAAATTTGCAATTTACGGTTTTCTTGACACTCTAAGAATTGAACATCTAAAAGATAATCTACATGTTATGATTTTTGCCCCCGGCTTTACTGCTTCAGACATTAGAGAACAAGCATTAACCGCAGACGGAACTCGTCAGGGTGTGACTCCAAGAGATGAATCGAGTATGATGAGTTCGAAAAGGTGTGCAGAGCATCTGGTAAACGGTGTAAAGAGAAGAAAAGCCGAGATAATCCTAACACCTACAGGTAAATTCCTGGTTTTTCTTAATAAATTTTTTCCCCGGCTTGTAGACAAACTTGAGTACAACTACATGAAAAAAGAGGCGGGTTCACCTCTTAAGTAGTTTTGAAAACAGAGTCGATATTCTCTCCTATTCTCTCCATCAACAACCTTCTTGCTTCAATACTTGCCCAGCCGATATGGGGGGTCATAACCATTTTATCCGGATTCTTGAGACTTAGAAAGGGGTGGTCAAAGGGTATGGGCTCCTTTTGAAAGACATCAACAACAGCACCTGCAATAATATCCATATTCAGTGCAGCAGCAAGGTCACTCTCATTTACTATTCCCCCTCTACCCATATTTACAAGGATAGCATTCGACTTCATTTTCTTAATTTCGCTCATAGTAATCAGATCTTTAGTTCGCTCATTCAAAGGAGAGTGAATTGAGACAATATCACACCCTGTGAGTAGCTCCTCAAGCGAAACTGAGGGGTAGTCACTGCAATGTGCAACACCGTTAGTTGAGTAGTAACATATATCACAACCAAAACAGCTTGCAATCTGTGCAACTCTTTTACCAATATTCCCCATACCAATTATGCCGAACTTCATTCCTTTAAGCTCGTGAAAGAACCTTCCGGTGTCGGTAAAATGACGATTTGCAGAGTATCTGCCATCCTTTACTACAGCGTCAAAATATATGATACTGTTTATCAACGTTAACAACGAACCAAATGTAATCTGAGCAACACTTTCCGTTGAGTAATCAACCACATTCATTACAGGAATACCCTTCTGCTTAGCATACTCAACATCAATATTATTTATACCGGTAGCAGCTACACATATAAGCTTAATATTATCAGCTGCATCGATCTCTTCCTTCCCTATATACTGTTTGTTTACAACAACAACATCAGCCTCTTTTATACGCTCTTTCGCCTGCTTTGAATCTGACAATGGATAAGATATCAAAGTTCCGCGTTTTTGTAACGGCATCAATTCGATGTCGTCCCCCATTGTTGCAATATCAAGAAATACAATTTTCATAATCTACTCTATATGAACTAATTTTTTTATTCTACAAAAGTACAAAAAAAACAAAAAAATAGCAGAAAATGTATTATTATGAGCATTTGTTCATTATATTTGTATGAAATTTATAATAATTTTAAATAGGAGGTAATTATGCCAGGATTAAACAGCAAAGGGCCTAATGGTACACCTTGCCAAGGGTTGTGGCAACGGTTATTACCCGCCCATCAGCTGCCTGCCGTTTATGGGGCGGCAGCTGCGTGAATAACCGTAAGTCCAAGAATAACTCTCTGCTTTGCTAATGCTCCATACAACTCTCAGGTTTTTTTGCAATACGCAGATAATCAAATGCAATTTTTTAAAATACCACTAAAAAAGCAAAGATTCTCTTGCTAAAACACACTATTATAATGCTTTGCAAAATAAACCGAGAGGTGGTGCGGTAAAAAAGCTTACGTAGCAATAAATGAACTTGCGTAACAGTAATAACACCTGCGCAGCAGACCATATCCTTCTAAATTTCAGAGAAGTAAACAATATTCCAAATCTCCTTTTTAGACTATCGAAAATTTATGCATAAAAATCAAATCCCCCAACTTTTGATCGTGATCCGTTTTTTATTATGTAGGGGTTATAG
>CAYGGD010000143.1:0-3638 GCA_964349315.1 uncultured Muribaculaceae bacterium | reverse complement strand
AAAGCAAAAAAGAAAAGACCGCTTTTGAGTAAACTCAAGCGGTCTTCCTTTTTTTGCTTTGCCCTAACGGGCTGGGCTTTTTCTTCTTTGGCGGTGAGGGGGGGATTCGAACCCCCGGAACCCTTACGAGTTCGGCAGTTTAGCAAACTGCTGGTTTCAGCCACTCACCCACCTCACCAAAACCCTGTGGGTTAGCACAGGGAGTGCAAAGATACAAATTCTTTTTAATCTGCAAATACTCTTTGGAACAGAGTGTCAGTAAAGGAAAACTTTGGCTCCTCAAGGTATTTGAGGTTCTATCTATTTTTGCGGCTTAGCTATATTTTCGCGCATTTCGGTATCGGCTTGAATGTTGCGGAATTTATAGTAGTCCATAATACCCATGTTTCCTGCACGGAATGCTTCTGCCATTGCCATAGGTATCTGAGCTTCTGCTTCAATAACTTTTGCTCTTGCTTCCTGTGCTTTGGCTTTCATCTCTTGTTCGAGTGCTACGGCCATGGCGCGTTTTTCTTCGGCGCGGGCCTGGGCTATGTTTTTGTCGGCGTTGGCCTGGTCCATCTGAAGTACGGCTCCGATGTTGCGTCCTATGTCAATGTCGGCTATGTCAATAGATAGTATTTCAAATGCTGTTCCGGCATCTAAACCTTTATCCAATACTACTTTCGAGATTGAGTCGGGGTTTTCGAGAACGGTTTTGTGTGTTTCTGCCGATCCGATGCTGGATACTATCCCTTCGCCTACGCGGGCAAGTACTGTCTCTTCGCCTGCTCCTCCAACAAGTTGCTTAATGTTGGCGCGTACTGTTACGCGGGCTTTGGCTATAAGCTGAATTCCGTCTTTTGCTACGGCTGTTACGGGTGGGGTGTTTATTACCTTGGGGTTAACGGACATTTGAACTGCTTCAAACACATCGCGTCCTGCAAGGTCAATGGCGGCGGCCATTTTAAAGTTGAGGGCTATGTTGGCTTTGTCGGCGGAGATAAGTGCGTTTACTACTTTTGGCACATTACCCTTTGCCAGATAGTGGGCCTCCAGTTCGTTGGGGTTGAGTTCGAGGCCGGCTTTTGTTCCGGTTATCATTGCCATTACGATGGTTCCGGGGGGAACTTTACGCCAGCGCATAAGAACCAGTTGAAGGAGGGACATTTTTACTCCTGATATCAGGGCTTGAAACCAGAGGGTTACTGGGAAAAACCACAATAATATTGTGAGTCCTACAAGGGATATTCCTATCCACACCAGAAAAACGGTAATACTTTCCATAATTTATTGGTCTATTTGTTTAACAATTATTTTATTTTCTTGAATATCTACAATTTCTATTATTGATCCGCCTGCTATCATGCCCGATTGCGACCACACTTCGGTGTCAATTTCGTTAAAACGGGCTTTTCCGGCGGGGGCAAGGCGGCTTAGAGTTTTCCCTTTTTGTCCTTTTTCCAGCCCTTTTTCAGATGGAGCCGAGTCTGTTCGGGAGAGGATGGAGTCGGTGAGTGCAATTTTTTTCCAGGTTTTTGATTGTAATAAAAGCCAGGTGAAAAATGAGAGTGATACAATTACGCAGGCAAGCACTATTAGCCCGGTTGTGTGTCCGTACTCGGCAAAGGAGAGTACGACTCCGCCGATAATGGAGAGTAACCCGAGTATTCCGGGTAGTCCGAATCCGGGAGTAATAATTAGTTCAATTGCCAATAGTAATATCCCTATTGCTATTAGCGTTATGATCAGTGTCATATTTTAGTTGTTAATAATCTCTTCTACGCTGAGGCCTTCGGCGCCTATTCCTGTTAGCAGGCTTAAAATTTGTTCTGCTTCGGGCCTGTTGGAGAATGGTCCAATATAGTAAATATCCTGACCATTAACTACTTTTTTTGCAATATCCCTGTCGGTATTGGCTCTAATGATCTCAATAACGGGCTGTGGAATCCCTTGTGGGTAGCCCTCTACTTTTATCTGAAATGTCAATGTTGTAGTGCGTTGCTGCTCTATTGTGCGGGCGTTTCTAACGGTTGTGCTTACTCCGTTGTTAAAGGCGGTTATTATTGCCGATGGAAATCCGGCTCTTCTTACCCTGGCTAATGCTTCGTTAGCCTCTTCGTAGCTGAAAAACTGACCAGCTGAGTATATGAATCTCCCGGCGGCGTTCCTGTTTTCGAAAATGGGGCGTAGCCCTTTAAAAGCGTCAATTTTTGACTGCGATGCTACTGCAAACAGTTGTATTCTGTACACCAGCCCTTGTGGGTAGGAGCTATCTTCGGCCATAACAGACTCTTCACCAATGGCAAATGTGTAGTCGAACAGTTTTATCGGTTCTAAAATGGTTATCTCCGGAAATGGACCCAACTCTTTTTTGGATAAAATCATATCAGCCGGAGTTTCTGGTAGTGTGTCTGCCGGAGGTGCTGTTGCCACAAAATCTTCTCTGCGGGGCAGTATGGTTCCTCTGCTTAAAAAATCCATCTCTCTCGTCTGAACTACCTGATTGGCCACTCTGAGCCGCGATTGCATATCGAGCAGTGAGAGTTCGCCTTCTGAAATTCTGCGCTCGAGCAGCGCTCTGTCGTCCGGGTTGGTGAGTGTGTTGTATAGAAGGCGGTTGGCGGAGATGTCGCGGGTGGTGCTGTCTATTTCTCGTTGTATTTTCCTTACCTCCATTATCATTTTTGTGTACTCTTCGGTTTCGGGAGAGGTCATTACATCTCTGCCGGTAGTGCTTTCCTTTTGTACAATAATCTCTCTGACATTAAGAGCTGAAAGCTCCACTGCTTCGGCTATAGAACTTACTGCCCTCTTAACGGGGTTGTTTTCGAATTCGAGGCGGTAAATGGTAATAGAGTCGCGTGAGAGAGTGTTTCTATCTGAGGCAATGTAAGTGTACAGGCCGTTGTCGCTGTGAATAATCAAAAGGTCGTTGTCTACCGAAGAGTAGGGGAAACCGAGATTCTGTGGAAGTCCCCAGTCGTTGGTGTGGGGATCTCTGTAGCTGACATAAAGGTCGAATCCGCCGATACCGAAATGGCCGGTAGAGGAGAAGTATAGCTCTCTTCCGTTGCGTGAGAGAACGGGAAAAAGCTCATCTCCATCGGAATTAACAAGGTTGTTAAGGGGTTCTGGGTACGACCAGTTGTCGCCGTCTACCCTTGTGCTGCGGAAAATGTTCCAGATTCCTTGTTCGTTTGGTGCAGAAAAGTATATTTCATCGAGCCCCGGCTGAATAAGCAGAGAGTTTGGGTTTTGAAACGGATTGGTTTTAGTGCTGATAGAGTCGGGTATGGCTGCCCAGGAGCTGTCCGAAAAGGCGGGGTAGTAAAGGTGAAAATTAACTACCGGTACATTTCCTTTAGCTGTTACAACAGGCCTGGTAGCATACTGAAGCATGTTGATGCCGTTTTCGCTTTTTGCAATAAGAGAATGTATCTCTGTATTAAAAAGAGAGTCACGGCTTTGCTCAAGTATATTTTTGTAAAGCTCTATGGCTTCGTTAAAACGGTATGCTTTTCTGAGTCTTTCTGCCCTTTGCAGTAAAGATTCTCCGTCTGTTGTCTGCCCCACCGCAATAACGCCCACAAAAAACAGAATCACAGGCAAGATTATAGACTTTTTCATACATTGCTTAATATATAAGTAAACAAAAG
>CAYGGD010000142.1:0-3651 GCA_964349315.1 uncultured Muribaculaceae bacterium | reverse complement strand
GGTAATTACGCCGCTGCGCATGTTTCATACATGTTTAGCGAGCTTGCTGCCATCTATCCAATTACTCCCTCTTCAACAATGGCGGAGTATGTAGATGAGTGGTCTGCTTACGGCAAAAAGAATCTATTCGGAGAAGAGGTTAAGGTTGTAGAGATGCAGAGTGAGGGGGGTGCTGCCGGTGCGCTTCATGGAGCTCTTCAGGCCGGAGTTCTGGCTACCACATTCACTGCTTCACAGGGACTCCTTTTAATGATCCCTAATATGTATAAAATTGCAGGTGAACTTCTTCCTACTGTTTTCCATGTTTCCGCAAGAACTCTTGCAGCACAGGCCCTTTCAATTTTCGGCGACCACTCCGATGTTATGTCAACCAGACAAACCGGCTTTGCACTTCTTGCTTCCGGTGGCGTACAGGAGGCACTTGACCTTGGTGCTGTGGCTCACCTTTCTACTCTTAAATCGAGGATTCCTTTCCTCCACTTTTTTGACGGGTTCAGAACTTCACACGAAATTCAGAAAATTGAAGATCTGGATGCAGATGAGATCCGTAAAATGGTTAGCGACAAGTCACTGTCTGCTTTCCGTAGCAGAGCATTGAATCCAAACAAACCTGTTACCCGCGGTACAGCACAAAATCCTGATGTATTCTTCCAGGCAAGAGAAGCATGCAATCCTTATTATGAAGCTGTTCCCGATATTGTTGCCCGCTATATGGGTGAAATCAGCGAACTGACAGGCCGCCATTACCTTCCATTCGACTACCATGGTGATCCTAATGCAGAGAATGTAATTATTGCAATGGGCTCTGTATGTGATACAATCCGTGAAGTTGTGGATGTTCTTACTGCTAAAGGAGAAAAAGTTGGGGTTCTGACAGTACGCCTTTACAGACCTTTCTCTGCTAAATATTTCTTTAGAGTTCTACCGAAGAGTGTTAAGAGAATTGCAGTTCTGGATCGCACAAAAGAGCCGGGAGCAGTTGGCGAACCTCTTTATGTAGATGTTAAAACCACACTAGCAGAAGCTGGCGGAAAAATGCCTCTTATCGTTGGAGGCCGCTACGGACTTTCGTCAAAAGATACTACTCCTTCTCAAATTTTCTCGGTATTCGATAACCTGAATATGAAGGAGCCAAAAAATGGATTTACAGTTGGTATAGTAGACGACATCAGCTTCAAATCACTCCCTGTAAAAGAGTCGATTAATGTATCCAAGAAAAGCGTTGTTGAGTGTAAGTTTTACGGAGTGGGTTCAGACGGTACCGTTGGTGCCAACAAAAACACCATTAAAATTCTCGGTGAAACAACCCCTAAGTATGTTCAGGCATATTTCGACTACGACTCTAAAAAGTCGGGCGGGTACACCTGTTCTCACCTAAGATTTGGCGACACACCTATAACTTCGCCTTATCTTGTATCTCACCCCGATTTTGTTGCTTGTCATGTAACTCCATATCTTACAAAGTACAATGTACTTAAAGGGATTAAAAAAGGTGGCACTTTCCTTCTGAATACTCTCTGGACAAAAGAGGAGACCATCGAAAAGCTTCCTGATTTTGTTAAAGCAACAATAGCCAAAAAAGAGCTCAATCTGTACATAATTAATGCTACAATGATTGCCGAAGATATAGGTCTTGGCAACAGAACAAACACTATACTTCAATCTGCTTTCTTTAAAATTGCCAACATCATTCCTTATGAGCAGGCAGTAACTGAAATGAAGGATGCCGCAGAGAAAACCTATGGCAGAAAAGGAGATAAAGTACTTGAGATGAACTACGCTGCAATTGACAGAGGTTCTGAAGTTATTAAGGTTGAGGTTCCTTGTGAATGGAAAAACATTACTGCAAAATTCCGTCCTTCTACATTCGACAGACTTGCTCCGGATTGGGTAAGAAATGTTGCAGATGTTGTTAACTCACAGGAAGGTAATGAGCTACCGGTTAGTGCATTCCTTAATCTGGAAGATGGAACTATCCCGGCAGGTACTTCTGCTTACGAAAAGAGAGGTATTGCAACTCATATCCCTGAGTGGCAGTCAGAAAACTGTATTCAGTGTAACCAGTGCGCATATGTATGTCCTCACGCAGCCATCAGACCATTCCTAATGTCAGAAGAGGAGCAGCAAAAAGCTCCTGAAGGAATCAAGAAAATCAAAGGGAACGGTCCGTTCAAAGAGTACAGCTTTACAATTCAGGTAACCCCTATGGACTGTACCGGTTGTGGTAACTGTGCAGAGGTATGCCCGGCCAAGACAAAGGCTCTTGTGATGAAATCTTTCGATTCACAGGTTCACGAACAGCCTAACTTCGATTATCTACACTCTGTGGTTGGTTATAAAGATACCGTTCAACCTAAGAGCGGCAATGTTAAAAATTCTCAGTTTGCACAACCTCTGTTCGAGTTCTCAGGAGCTTGCGCCGGCTGCGGTGAAACTCCATATATTAAGGCAATCACTCAGCTTTACGGCGACAGAATGATGATAGCAAACGCCACAGGTTGTTCCTCAATCTTTGGCGGCTCCTTCCCATCTTCACCTTACACTACAAATAAAGATGGCAGAGGTCCTTCGTGGGCAAACTCTCTGTTCGAAGACAATGCCGAGTATGGTTTCGGTATGCATTTAGGATCAGAAAGAGTACGCGACAGGGTTGCTAAACTTATGGCAGACGGGATGGATAGCGACTGCTGTACTGCAGAAATGAAAGTTTTATTTGGCGAATGGCTCTCACAAAGAGAGGACCCTGCAGCTACAAAAGAGATTGCAGACAAACTTATTCCTCTTATTGCCGACTGCAAATGCGACATCTGCGTTGAAATCACCGTTTTGAAAGATTATCTCGTTAAACGCTCTCAGTGGATAATTGGTGGTGACGGATGGGCTTATGACATCGGATACGGTGGTCTTGACCACGTACTTGCTTCAGGAGACAATGTTAATGTACTTGTTCTTGACACCGAAGTTTATTCCAATACCGGTGGTCAATCGTCAAAATCAACCCCGGTTGGTGCTGTGGCAAAGTTTGCAACATCTGGTAAAAAGATTCGCAAAAAAGATCTTGGTATGATGGCTATGAGTTATGGTTATGTTTATGTTGCACAGGTTGCAATGGGAGCAAACCAAAATCAGTTCTTTAAAGTTATCAAAGAGGCCGAGGCATATGACGGACCATCTCTGATTATTGCCTATTCACCATGTATCAGCCACGGTCTTAAAAATGGTATGGGAGCTACTCAGCTGGAAGAGAAACTGGCTGTTGAGAGCGGATACTGGCAACTATACAGATACAATCCTATGCTCGAGAACGAAGGCAAGAATCCTTTCCTGCTGGAAAGCAAAGAGCCGGATTGGAGCAAGTTCCAGGATTTCCTCAAAGGAGAGGTGCGTTACACTTCACTGATAACCACTTTCCCTAAGGAGGCCGAAGAGCTCTTCAAGCTTACCGAAGAGTTTGCAAAATGGCGCTATAACTCATACAAGCGACTTGCTTCTGCAGAGTAATCTGAAATTCTACAAAAAAAGAGGATGGCAAACACCATCCTCTTTTTTTGTTCCCATTGTTTGTGACTGAATAATTTTTTCACTACATTTACTCAACCAACTCCAAGCTAAATAATTACATTTGGCAATAAACAATCATAAATACCACAC
>CAYGGD010000141.1:0-3731 GCA_964349315.1 uncultured Muribaculaceae bacterium | reverse complement strand
CTGTAACTATTCTCAGTTCCGTTATTTTCGATAACAAATCTTTTGTTTTTGCATCGACATTCGATCCTCCGGCTCCCTGCAGCAAAGAGGGCGAAACTAAAATGGACTCTACATTTCTTTTTTTCTCGTATTTGTCCAGAATCTGGTTTATCTGCCTTACCTGCCCCATTACTACCATCGGCAAGAGAATCGCAAAAACCATAATAATAACTCTTTTCATATCTTAAAATTTTTAATCTTCGTTATCAAGACGATTGTCGTCTCCTTTTTGTGTCAAAACTCTGTTAAGTGCACTTAACGGAGAGATAGCCTCTCCTACTCTGTTCATACTCTCCAGCTTATCTGTAGTTTCGCCACGGAATTTTTCCAGCAAACTGTTTACCTGCCCCAACTGAGTATCGGCTTTAGATAGTGCAAGCTCACGGTTATTCACACTTACCCCGTCAATAATCAATCGTAACGAACTATCTCTTTCAGGTATTACAATCAGTGCAAAAATTGCTACAGCAGCTGCTGCAATAAGAGAGGCCAGCTTAAAATTGAATTTTTTCGGTTCAGCTGCATTTACGCTTTGAATCTCTTCAGAGAAACATTCGAAGAGAGGTTTATACATAATAAACTCACCATCTACTTTACCTCTGAAGTATTCTCTGAGAAACTTCTCTTCTTCCAGCGTTGTTCCGGCGTCAAAATATTTATCCAAAATATCTTGCACGCGTCTCTTCTCTTTTGTTCCCATTTGCCATTAATTTTTCTCTAAGTTTTTGCCTTGCCCTGGATAACAGAGTTCTTACATTACCCTCTGTTGTCCCCAGTATATCAGCAATTTCTGCCATCTCATAACCCATAACATCCCTAAGTCGAACAGCAAGCATCTGATCTTCGGGAAGCTGGCTCAAAAAGCCATTAATATTACACAGTTCGTCTTTACTCTCGAGAACCTCGGATGGATCGCTTTCAGTGTATATCCTGAAATTTGGTTTCAATTGATCCATGTTGTTCTTTTTAAGCTTAATGTAGTCTAAACAAACATTTTTAAGTATCTGAACAGTAAGAGCTTCCGGATTCCTAACCTCCTGGGTATCCAATGTTCTCCAGAGTCGAATTACAGCCTCCTGTACCATGTCGTCGGGTGTTGACGCACCGTCCTTTACAAATGTTCTTGCAAAGTTGACAAGCTTAGGCCTTAATTTTTCAACTACTCTATTAAACTCGTGTGATGTCATTACAGTTAGTAGACGATTCTGAAAAGATATTGTTACAAATTCAAAAAATAAAATTTAATCCTATACTCAGTGCTCCATCGCCATCTCTTTTGTCAAAAGGTTTTCCCCACTCAGCAGAGAGAATAAAATTTCTGTTCATAACTGCCTTTGCACCGATTCCCGCACTTTTATGCAACTCCTCTCTCTCTCCCGAATATATGGAATCTCCAGATGGAGAAACCATTAACTCTTTTTTATAAAACTGCACCACTCTGCCTGCATCAAAAAATGGATTAATCGCCAGATACCAGCTCTGATTAAAAAGATTAAAAGATGCAAATCTGTAGCGCAGCTCTATATTGGACAACGCAACACCTGCCCCCACAACTCTGTTTCTTAAAACCCCCCTTATACTGTTCAGACCTCCCAGCCCCTCGTTAGTTATTTGTCTGAAATACAATGTAGCAATATTCTGCAGCATATAAAATGGCTGCTCTCCAAAAAAAGTTCCTTGATACACACCCCTTAATGCAAGGGTCAATTTATTGTCTTTAAGAGGAATATACCCGGAAGCTGATAAAAACACTTTGCCGTACGAATTCTCTAAAGGTGACAATAGAAAAAGTGCTGTTCCGTTTACACCACTCCAGGGATCTGCCTCATTATCTCTTGTATCGTAAACTGCCCCCAGCTTAATCTCCAACCTGGTTCCACCATCTTTTTCGTCATCAGAAATCAGACCTTGGTTAATATACTTTTCAAATAATCCGATATCACCGGAATTAACATCATTTTTGGCATTCTCTGTTTTATAGCTGTACAAACCGGCTCCTGCTACCCACCTGAAATTACCCGATATCTCTCCCTGAAAATCGGCTGTAGCACGGAAAAGGTTGCGCGAAAAGTTATAGAAAGGGACTTCTCTCAACTGATCATACGACGACATATATCCATTGAACCCGTAAAAATCCATCATTTTATCGGTAAGGTAACTTATGTCAAAGGTACTCCTTAATCCGGGCAGCAGATACTCCGAGTCATAAAAGAGGTGATACACCCCTGAGCCTTTAGTATACCGAGACACCTCCACATTAAACTTATGAATATATCCCGGAAACTGAGAACCGTCTCCAAACCAGTATATATCACATAAAACTCCGTACTGAAAGCCCTGATGAGTACTATAACTTACTGCAGGCAAAGGTCCAAAATTCCATCCTCTCTTGACATTGCTCTCCTGACCGGTTACAACACCAGTGTAAGCAATTAAAAGAAAAAGTGTTACAGAAAGTCTCAATATAAAATTGTTCATAACTAAAGCTATTATTATAAAATAAGTGTTATCAGGTAACCCAGATAGTTTCCAAGAGCATAGCCAACCAACCCTACAGTAAGGCCGGTAATAATAACTCCCCTGTTTTTCATTGCTGTTGCAACCAAAGGTACAAATGGAGGAGAATTAATTAGTGAAACCGACGAAATCAAAACAGTATCTGCGTCAATCTTGAATACTTTTGCTAAAAGCAGCTGAATTGCAAGAGAACCGAAAATTACAAATGTTATGAAAAGAAGCAGATAAAAGCCTCCTGATAAATTGAGACGACTCAGATTAGCCATAGATGCAACAACAATACTAAAAATATAAACCAGATACATCCCTGCATCGTACGTACCCTTTATCTCTCTCACTTTTTTAACAAACGATGCTCCGATTCCCATTGTTGTAATTGATAGTATAACTACAACCATTTGCATATGGGAGGGTAATACCAGTGAGAGCAATCCTGCAACCGCAAAGATGGTAAGTGAAAGCCCGACTGCTGCTGCAAGTGAGCAAAAATTCCCTTTTTCAATGGAGGTTTCGTCATCACCCGTAAAAACTTCTCCCTCTCCGGCTTTTTGTTTTAAGATTTTACGAAACAGTGGTATCCCAAACGATAATACAAATGCAAGATAAACAAGACTCACCGCCATATCGTAGGAGTGAATCATTATATAGGTTTCATTGGGTACTCCCAACATTATTTTAATTGCTGCCAGGTTTGGTGTTCCTCCGGTGTAAACTCCGGCCAGCATTCCTGCAACCTTATCGAAGTGGTCTGAAAAGAGCGGGTCGTTACCAAGAATTGGTGAAAAAATAAGGTAACCGGTAACAATAGCTGTAATTATGGCAATTACACCGCTTACTAAAGTAAGAAGTGCATTTTTTATATCCCATTTTAAAAAATCGCACGAAAAGAGCATTAGAGGAATGGCCAGTGGAATAATTGCAGTAACCAGCAAATCTTGCAAATGGTATGTATCGTCTTTAATTATCCCTAAGTTACCTATAACAATCCCTAATAAATACAGAAGTAAAACAGGTCCGATTTTATTCATAAAGAGAACTCTTTTACACAGCCACAGTACTCCGGCAGGTGCAAACAGGTAAAATAAAATCAGTAAAAGCGTCATAAACAATAATTATCTGCACAAATTTACTCTTTTTGTATAAAAGTACAGAATTTAGTAAATTGCGGCATGAAG
>CAYGGD010000140.1:0-3740 GCA_964349315.1 uncultured Muribaculaceae bacterium | reverse complement strand
AGTTTTTCATCTGTAATAACCGGGAACTAAACTCTAAAATTTTCCCGTCACTTGCCTGGGCCGGTTACCTTAAGGAATGGGATGGCCCTGAAGAGGGAGAGAGACCCTCTGCCTATATAATTCTACTGCACGACAAAACTATTGCTCCCGCCTACTCCTGCGACAACGGAATTTTTGCACAAAGCATTCTATTGAAAAGTGTCGAACTGGGTTACGGCGGATGTATGATTGCATCATTTAAAAAAGAGGAGATTATTAAACTACTCTCCACCCCTGAGCATCTTGAGCCCATACTGGTTATAGCGCTCGGCAAACCAAAAGAGATTGTTGTAATAGATACTGCAACAGATGGCGATATTAAATACTGGCGCGATAATCAGGGAGTGCACCATGTTCCCAAAAGATCTCTTAATGAGCTGTTATGGGCTCCTGACCCATCGCTCTGAGAATTGCTCCTCCGCCATCTTCTGCCAGGATAAATTTTGCAAACTCCCTCGCCACACTGCTGTTTGGAGCGTTGTTTAATATTGTGAACCCATACACCATTGCCTCACCCCGCATTGTCATTGTCTCACCCGGTTTTGAACCCCTTACCGTTACTGAGGCCCTGCTGTAATAATCATTCAGTTTAAAATTGCCCATGTTTATATGGTCGGGCAACTCAATGAATGGTAAGTTATGCTGTACGGCAACTGACTTGTATAAAAAAATATAATCTACTGCACCGGCATCCAAAAGGGCAAGCAAATCGGTCTCTTTCGGCCTGATAAATCTTTTGTCTTTATTAACTATTACATCTGTCAGTTTATCAATTTCATCTATACTTCCTTTATAATAATCCCTTGCAAGTTCAAGGGTTAGTAATGTTCTGTACCCGCAGGGATCGGCATCGGGGTCAGATCTCCCGATTGCCACATTATCTTTAGCTAAAATTGCCGGCCAGTTAAGTGAGTCTGTTTCACCTGCATAGCGCGATTTATCAGTATAAACAAGGGCCATTTCGTTAGTAGTAAATAATATGTTTTCAGATGCAAACTTAGGAATAAGTAAATTGTTTATCACTGCATAGTCGGCCGAGGCCATAATATCGCAATCTCTTTGTAGTTCAGTGATTTTTCTTGCAGCATCAATACTGCCCGACGCCTCCGTTAACACTTTAACTCCCGGGTGAATAACCATAAAGGAGTCTGCCATTGCCTTAAAAGGCATGGCAAGAGAGCCGGCATGAAAAACAATCAGATTTCCGGTAAGACTCATATCTTTTTCAACATCTATTAATGTTATTCTGCTTACGCTCTTTATCGCCCTGTCCGCAAACATATCACCTGTGCAAAATAGAGAGAACCCTTTTCTGCCCTCCTCCTCCTCACCAAAAAGTAGCAGCGGCTCACGGTTATCATTTCTGTTAACAATTTCTGAAAGAGAAAAAGAGGCCCGGTAACCGTCAGTTGCTTCTATACAAACCAGCCCTTGCGCAAGAGAGTGATTGTCGCCGGGGAAAGTTCTTTGCAACAAAACATTTAAAGGCACGCCTCTATAAACTTTTTCCCCTTTATATCCCATGCTTTGTCCATAAAAAATTGTGGCGTGCGAAGCCTCCGAAAATAGACCATACTCAAATGGAATAAGCTGTTTCAGGGAGTCTGAATTATGATATATATCTATTTGATCGGAGCGAAAATATTCCGGATTCCTGTCCACTTTAAAATCGCCTCGTATTGTTCTGATCACAATTTTAACCGGATTCGAAATATTTCGCACAGAGAAGAGATCCGAACCGCAAACAATTTTCGACTGTTGCGGAAGCTCCCACAGCTCTCCTGTTTTACCCGGAATTACACGGGAAACGCTTCTTGCGACAATTATATTATAAACATCGGCAGAATAAAAGATCTCTCCCCAGCTGAAAAGAGCCATCTCTCCCTTATCGTTCCAAACCTCGGCATATAAGTCGACAGGTGGATAAAACTCCTCTTTGTTCCACTTATCTACCTTTACAGTGCTTAAAATGTCGGCAAGAGCATAACCATCGTATCTGAATGCCCCCAAAAACCTTAACGAATCGCCACATGGTACTGTTTCTTTAACAGTTACTGAATGCCAGGGTAACTTGTTTGTTTTTATGTAAACATCCTTCTCCACCTCACCGGTTATTAGTATTTTGCCGGAAAAAGGAAGGTCGTGCGGTTTATCTCTGTTAAAATAGTTATTAGCACCCGACTCCCATATTAATGTAGAACCCGAAAAGGCATCTATGCCCAAATAGTTACAACTACAAATAAAAGCAGATACTACTACTGTAAAAAGAAAAGGATACAACTTTTTCATATATAAAGTGTTATTTAAAGCGCCACAAACTTACGAAAATGCACTATATTTATAAAAAATAAGCAATGAACATTAGCCCCTTAACCGAATCATATCCGGATATTCCAAAACCACTGATACTCGCCGGCCCCTGCAGTGCCGAATCTCATGAGCAGACACTGTCGACAGCTCTGGAAATTGCTTCCGGCGGAGTAAAAATGTACAGGGCAGGACTTTGGAAACCCCGTACAAAGCCGGGTATGTTCGAAGGGGTTGGCAAAGAAGGCATTAATTGGCTTGCAGAGGTTAGGGAAAAAACCGGTATGCTAACTGCAACAGAGGTTGCAAACAGCAAACATGTTAAAGAGGCAATTAAGGGAGGTATCGAAATTCTGTGGCTGGGAGCACGAACCACTGCAAATCCCTTTGCAGTACAGGAGATAGCAGACACACTTGCAGCATTAAGAGATCAAAGCACAAATACAACCGTTTTGGTTAAAAACCCTATTAATCCCGATCTCGAATTGTGGATTGGAGCTATGGAGAGAATATTCAATGCAGGTATTAAAAAAATTGCAGCTGTACACCGGGGTTTCAGCACATACGAACGAGGGTTGTTCCGAAACCTACCGCATTGGCATATACCAATTGAACTTAAAAGAAGAATCCCCTCTCTTACAGTTATTTGCGATCCCAGCCATATAGGAGGCAGAGCAAATTTGATTCATCCCATATCACAGCAGGCAATGGATATGGGATTCGATGGCCTGATGATAGAGACACATATTAACCCATCGGCTGCTTTAAGTGACAGCTTCCAGCAAATCACCCCCGGTAGTCTTAAAGAGATTCTCGATTCTCTTATTATAAGAGAGAAATGCGATCAGTCAGAGAGCCTTGCCGAACTCCGAAGGGAGATAGACGAACTGGACGACAGGCTCCTTCATCTTATCTCACAACGAATGGCCATTTCCAGAGAAATAGGCCGTTACAAAAAAATAAGCAATATCCCGGTTTTACAACCACTCCGCTACGACAACCTGGTAACACGAAGCACACTACAGGCGCAAGAACTTGCAATTGACGCAGAGTTTATTAAAAAAATTGTAAAAGCCGTACACGAAGAGTCTGTAAGACAGCAGCTTGAAGTATTTAACCACCACTTACCAAGTGAATAATTTTAAGATCATCACCCTCTTTAACTTCAGTTGTATCATACTCCTCTTTTTTCACCAAAGAGTCATTAAGCCGTACTACCAACATTTTAAAATGGAACGATTTAATTTCCATTATTTGAGATACAGTAAGTGAAGAGGCATCAAACTCCTCTTTTCTGTTATTGAGAGTTATTGTCATCATAAAAATCTTTTAATAAAAATTCCAAAACCACATCTGCCTCCATGTTGGCAACTACTCCTACTCTGGGAGCCAAA
>CAYGGD010000139.1:0-3795 GCA_964349315.1 uncultured Muribaculaceae bacterium | reverse complement strand
ATATTGAGCAATAAAATCATATATAGTTATGATTTACTCGATATTTGTTTAAGTCTTGTCGTCAACAGAGGTTTAAGAGTGCTTACATCGCTAATTATTAGCTGCTTAACCCTTATTCCAATATTCGTAATTTATTACATTATTATTGTCTTTCTTTAATAGAATCCCGTTTAGGCATAAAATTTAATTACTTGCTCGAACAGGATTCTGTAAAACGAGAGGGCGAAGCTTATTTATAATAACAAATTGAAATGCAAAATAGTATTGATCTTAGAAGTAAAGAATTCAGCAAAAACCGAAAAATGGCCGGGGCAAGATCGCTATGGAGAGCAAACGGAATGCGAGATGAGCACTTTGGTAAACCGATAATAGCAATAGTAAATTCTTTCACTCAGTTTGTCCCTGGACATGTGCACCTACATAATGTTGGTCAAATGGTTAAGAAAATAATTGAAGAACAGGGTTTTTTTGCGGCTGAATTCAATACAATCGCAATTGACGACGGAATAGCTATGGGTCATGAGGGAATGCTGTACTCTTTGCCATCCAGAGAGATTATTGCAGACAGCATTGAATATATGTGCAATGCCCATAAAGTTGATGCAATGATTTGCATTTCGAACTGTGATAAAATTACTCCGGGTATGCTAATGGCATCGCTGAGGTTAAATATTCCCTCACTGTTTGTTTCGGGAGGACCCATGGAAGCCGGAAGAATTAAAGGGGTTGATTACGATTTAGTAGATGTTATGATAAAGGGGGGTGATACTAATGTGAAAGATGATGAATTGCTTGAATTTGAAAAGCAGGGTTGTCCTACATGCGGGAGCTGTTCGGGAATGTTTACTGCCAACTCCATAAACTGCCTCGCCGAAGCTATAGGACTGGCATTGCCTGGAAATGGAACTGTTGTAGCTACTCACGAAAACAGAGAAAATCTAATAAGAAAAGGGGCATTACAAATTACTGAACTTGCTGCTGAATACTATTTTAAGGGCAACGAATCTGTTTTACCTCGTTCTATAGCAACAAGAGAGGCATTTATAAATGCAATGGCTCTGGATATTGCTATGGGTGGCTCTACCAATACAATATTACATCTACTGGCAATGGCTTCCGAAGCAATGGTTTTATTTGACATGAACGATATCGATGAGCTTTCCAGAAAAACGCCGGTATTATGTAAAGTCTCACCCAATGGGAAATATCATATTCAGGATGTTAACAGAGCTGGAGGTGTTATGAGATTATTAGGAGAGCTTGCGAGAGGGGGACATATCGATCTTAGTGTGAAAAGGATTGATAGCCCGACACTTGGTGATATATTAAAAAAATATGATGTAAGAGATGGTGCTGTCTCACCTGAAGTGTCGAACCTCTATCTCTCCTCGCCGGGTTTCGAAAGGAGTTTTTCGATGGGCTCACAAAACTCATACTACAGCTGCCTGGATACCGATTATGCAAATGGTTGTATAAGAGATGTCAACAACAGTTACAGTACGGATGGAGGACTGGCAGTATTGTATGGCAATATTGCATCAAAAGGGTCTATAGTAAAAACTGCCGGAGTAAAAGACGAGATGCTCAGATTCACAGGAAAAGCAATAGTTTTTGAGTCGCAGGAAGAGGCTTGTGAGGGCATATTAAATGGGGATGTTAAGGCAGGAGATGTAGTGGTGATAAGATATGAAGGTCCAAAAGGAGGGCCGGGAATGCAAGAGATGTTGTATCCTACATCGTATCTGAAGTCTTGCGGACTCGATGGTAGATGTGCCTTAATTACTGACGGTAGATTTTCCGGTGGCAGTTCAGGACTATCGATAGGCCATATTTCTCCCGAAGCAGCTTCCGGAGGAGATATTGCAATCATTAACAATGGCGATTTAATAAGTATCGATATTCCCTCCAGAAAAATTGAATTAATGGTAGATACTGACACTCTTAATATTAGGAGAGAGCAGATGAATCAACTGGGTAAAAACGCCTACAAACCTCATTCAAGAAATAGAAATATAAGCAAGGCTTTAAAAGCTTATGCATTGACAGTCTCGTCAGCAGACAAAGGAGCAGTCAGAATAATTGAGTAACACAAAATGTATATGATGAGAAGTAACACAATTAAAGGAACTGAAGCACTTTTATTATCGTTGATAAAGGAAGGAACTGATACTATTTTCGGATATCCCGGAGGCACAATTATGCCACTTTACGATCAATTATTCGACTTTAAAGACCAGATAAACCATATTCTTGTCCGTCACGAACAGGGGGCAGTGCATGCGGCTGAAGGATATGCCCGCGCAACGGGTAAAGTTGGAGTTTGCATGGCCACTGCCGGACCAGGTGCTACCAATTTGGTTACAGGAATAGCAGACGCAATGATGGATTCCACTCCACTGGTGTGTATAACTGCTCAAGTAAATGCAGACAAACTGGGAACCAACTTTTTTCAGGAGGCAGATACAATTAGTATTACAATTCCGGTAACAAAGTGGAGTTATCAAATAACTCATGCCGATGAGGTTGCGGATATAATTGCCAAAGCATTTTATATTGCCCGCTCTGGAAGGCCGGGCCCAGTGCTTATAAGTTTCACCCGAAATGCTCAGATAGGAGAGACAAAATTTAGCTATAAAACCTATAAGCCTCTAAAAATAAGCATATCTGAATATCAGGAGAAAAATGAGGCCTCTGTAAGAAAGGCTATTCAAATGATAAATCTGTCAGAAAAACCAATGATTATTGCAGGGCAGGGAATAATTCTCTCTAAAGCCGAAGAGTTATTGGTTAAGTTAGCAGAAAAAGGCAATATTCCTGTTGTCAGCACTTTAATGGGACTCTCTTCCGTTCCAACTAAACATCCTCTTTTTTGTGGTAATGTTGGTATGCATGGTAACATCGCACCAAACAAGATGACCCAATCCAGCGATTTAATTATTGCCGCAGGAATGAGATTCAGCGACAGAGTTACCGGCGATACATCAATGTATGCACCCAACGCAAAAATTATCCATATAGATATTGATAAAGCAGAATTTAATAAAAACATAAAAAGTCATATCCAGATTCATGCTGATGTTAAAGAGACATTTAAATCAATATTAAAGGGAGGTGTTGAATATAAAGATCGTAAGGAGTGGTTTAGTTTTATATTAAGTCAAAAAGAGCTAGAAATAAAAGAGGTAACGTCAAAGTATCTGGCTAATAATGAAGAAACTATAAGTATGGCTCAGGTAGTTGATCTCATTTCATCGGAAACCGGCGGAGATGCAGTGATTGTTACTGATGTCGGCCAACATCAGATGTTCAGCGCCCGTTTTTCTAAGCATAACAAAAGTCGGAGTATGATTACATCAGGCGGGTTGGGCACAATGGGTTACGGATTGCCTGCTGCACTGGGAGCCAAGGTAGGAGTCCCGGACAGAGAGGTTATTGCCATTGTCGGAGATGGAGGTTTTCAGATGTCTATTCAAGAGCTTGGTACAATCATGCAGTCAAACATAAATATTAAGATAGTAATCTTAAATAACTCCTTTCTGGGGATGGTTCGTCAATGGCAGCAACTATTTTTTGACCGAAGATATTCGTTTACAAATATGTGTAATCCAGATTTTGTCAAAATAGCATCGGCGTACAATATTAAAGCTAAGAGAGTTACATCTAAGGAAGCACTTGCCTGTTCTGTAAAAGAGATGGTCTCTCATAATGGGTGTTATCTGCTAGAAGTTGTAGTAAAAAGTGAAGAGAACATATTTCCTATGGTTCCTTCAGGGGCATCACTCGATAATATAATGT
>CAYGGD010000138.1:0-3808 GCA_964349315.1 uncultured Muribaculaceae bacterium | reverse complement strand
CAAATCTCATATTCTTTATTAAACAACCCTCAAAGATAATAATATAATAGCTATATTTGCTTCTTATTGTCTTTTCAAAATTTGTAACAAGTGAAAAAAATATTTTTATTACTCATTCTCTCTCTCTTTTCGCTTATTCCTTTAAGCGGAGAGGTTCCCGTGCCGGTACCCTCCGCCGGTGAAATAACGGAAGAAACAGTTGTTGAGGAGAATCACCCATACAAAGATATTCTTACACAAAAAGATCTCTCTCTGAATTTCAGATCTATTTTTAGAGGATTTCTGGGTATGGCATCGCTGATTCTTATTGCCTGGCTTTTCAGCGCAGACAAAAGGCGTGTGAACTGGAAAACGGTAGGGTTTTCTCTTCTGATTCAGTTTACTATAGCAATATCAGTTATTGCATTCCCGGCTGTGCAAGCAATATTCGAGTTTGTAGGAAGTCTTTTTGTTGCTGTACTCGACTGGACCAAGGCAGGTTCTACCTTTCTGTTCGGCTCCCTGATGGATGCTAACAGCTTTGGATTTATCTTTGTATTGCAAATTCTCCCCACCATAATTTTCTTCTCTGCCCTTACAAGTCTTTTCTTTTATCTTGGAATTTTGCAGAGAGTAGTTTGGGCTATGGCCTGGTTACTCACAAAAACTTTGAATTTAACCGGAGCAGAGTCACTCTCTACCGCCGGAAATATCTTTCTTGGTCAAACGGAAGCACCTCTTATGGTAAAGGAATATATCCCCAAAATGACCAAAAGCGAGATTATGCTTATTATGACCGCCGGAATGTCCACAATGGCCGGAGGCGTGCTTGCAGCATACATAGGGATGCTTGGAGCGGGAGATAAAGCAATGGAGCTTGCATTTGCCAAACATCTGCTTTCTGCCTCGGTAATGGCGGCACCAGGAGCTATTGCTATTGCAAAAATCCTAAAGCCTCAAACCGAGGAGATTGATAACAGCGTAGAGGTACCGAAAGAAAAAATAGGAAAAAATGTACTGGATGCTATATCCAATGGCACAACCGAAGGGCTGAAGCTTGCTGCCAATGTGGGAGCTATGCTGCTTGTTTTTTACGCTCTTATAGCGGGTGTAAATGCTCTCTTTTTTAAAGTTGGAGAGCTAACTACCATAAACACATTTATCGACAGCATAACAAACGGAAGGTACGATTCTCTGTCGATGCAGTTTGTATTATCGTACATGTTTGCACCCATAATATGGCTTACAGGTGTTTCCGGTCCGGACATAGCACTTGTGGGACGACTTTTAGGAGAAAAGCTGATAATGACAGAGTTTATTGGATACCAAAGTTTGGCAGAGATGATATCCGCTGGGGTATTTTCCTCTACAAAATCTGTTATTATGGCAACATATGTGCTATGCGGATTTGCTAATTTTGCATCTGTTGGTATTCTGATTGGAGGCGTAGGAGGTATGGCTCACAATCAAAAGCCTGTTCTCTCGGCCTATGGTTTCAGAGCCCTGCTGGGTGCCACTCTCGTTGCACTTATGAGTACTGCAATGGTGGGTATGCTTATTGCTTAAAAGCACTGTCAATTCAAAACAAAAAGAGGCTGTCCATTTCTAGACAGCCTCTTTTTTGTTTCGTTTAACCAAATAAAACTACTCCTTTGTCTCTTCAGCCACAGGGGCTTCAGTTGCTGTAACTTCAACAACCGGTTCTTCAGCAACAACAACCGGCTCTTCTTTTTTAACAGGAGCTTTAGCCTTCTTTGCAGGTGCCGGGGTCTCCTCTTTATCACTGGTCTTTTTGGTACGACCACGACGGGTTGTGCTCTTTTTAACCTCAGGTTTTGCCGCTTTAAGAGCTGCCTCGTTAAAGTCTACAAACTCAATCATTGCCATTTCAGCTGCGTCACCTTGACGAAAACCAATTTTAAGCACTCTGGTGTATCCTCCGGGACGATCTGCTATCTTTGGAGCAATTGTTCTGAAGAGTTCAGAAACCGCCTCTTTTTGCTTAAGATACGAAAAAACAGTACGACGCGAATGGGTTGTGTCGTCTTTTGATTTAGTAACCAACGGTTCAATGTAAACTCTTAATGCTTTGGCTTTTGCAAGTGTTGTCTCAATTCTTTTGTGCAAAATCAGAGACGAAGCCATATTTGCAAGCATTGCCTTGCGGTGTCCGCTTTTACGGCCCAGGTGATTTATTTTTTTATTATGCCTCATTTTTCAATACTTTCTTTTCAATATTAAACTTTGTTACATCCATGCCAAAACTGAGACGATAGCGCTCAACCAGATTGTCAATCTCTGAAAGTGATTTCTTTCCAAAGTTTCTGAATTTCATCAGCTCTGTTCTCTGAAGAGAGACAAGGTCGGCAAGAGTATCAATCTCTGCTGCCTTCAAACAATTAAGTGCCCTTACAGAAAGCTCCATGTCGGCAAGTTTTGTCATAAGCAGGTGACGCATTCTAAGTGACTCCTCGTCCAACTCATTGCTGACAACCTCGACAGGTGTCTCCAAAGTAATTTTCTCATCTGAGAAAAGCATAAAGTGATGGATAAGAATTTTAGCTGCCTCTTTCAAGGCCTCTTTTGGATGAATTGATCCGTCGGTAGTTATCTCTAAATTCAACTTCTCATAATCGGTTTTCTGCTCAACACGCCAATTCTCTACAGAATATTTTACATTCTTGATAGGAGTGTAAATTGAGTCGACAGGAATAAGACCGATTGGCGCATCCTCAACACGATTCTCTTCTGCAGGGACATAGCCTCTTCCCTTACCAATTCTTATTTCCATAGAAAGAGTCACAGACGGCTCCATAGAGCAAATGTGAAGCTCCGGATTCAAGACCTTAAACGAGGAGAGTTGCTTTGAAATCTCTTCGGCGGTAAACTCTTGTTTTCCGCTTACAGTGATGTTAACAATCTCACTCTCTTCTCCTTCAATCATGCGTTTAAACCGTACCTGCTTAAGATTAAGGATAATATCTACCACAGTCTCTATAACTCCGGGTATTGTTGCAAATTCATGATCTACTCCCTGAATTTTGATTGCGGTAATTGCATGGCCCTCCAGAGACGACAACAGAATGCGGCGCAGAGCGTTTCCAACTGTTATGCCGTATCCCGGCTCCAACGGACGGAACTCAAAGCGACCGAAAGTTTCGGTAGCGTCAAGCATTATTACCTTATCGGGTTTTTGAAATGCTAAAATTGCCATTATAAAATTATTTAGAGTATAACTCGACTATTAATTGCTCGTTGATTGTTTCAGGAACTTCGCTTCTTATAGGCATGTTCAAAAACTTGCCAGCTAAAGCAGCTCCATCCCACTCTATCCATGAGTATCTTGCGTTTCCGCCTGATAAGCTGTTCTGAATAGCTTCCAGACTCTTAGATCTTTCACGAACTGCAACTATGTCGCCGGGTTTTACTATTGTTGACGGAATATTACAAATGTTGCCGTTAAGTGAAATATGGCGGTGGGTAACCAGCTGTCTTGCAGCTGCTCTGCTGGGAGCAATGCCCATTCTGTACACCATGTTATCTAACCGCGACTCCAGTAAGAGTATGAGGTTTTCACCTTTACGACCTTTCATTCTTGATGCTTTGTCGTATAAATTCCGGAATTGCTTCTCAAGAACTCCATAGGTATATTTAACCTTTTGCTTCTCTTTTAGCTGAATTCCGTACTCAGAGGTTTTTTTGCGTTTTTTTGCCAACCCGTGCTGTCCCGGAGGATAATTTTTTCTCTCGTAACTTTTATCGGGACCAAAAATAGGTTCTCCAAATTTGCGGGCGATTTTTGTGGTAGGCCCTGTATATCTTGCCATGT
>CAYGGD010000137.1:0-3859 GCA_964349315.1 uncultured Muribaculaceae bacterium | reverse complement strand
CTCCTGAACACAAGGTCCGCACCAGGTTGCCCAGAAATTTACAACATAAAGGGTGTCGTTATTTTGGGTGAATACCGGCTTAAGTTGTTGATAATTGACTTGGGTTACCGGTATTTGAGCGGCCTCCTGCTCTTTTTGTCTGCACGAAAACGCTAACATAGCAGCGGCTAAAACAGTTATTGATAAAAATGTCGCTTTGTTCATGTATTTAGTATATTATATCTTTTAACACGCTCGCAGGGCAAATTGTTTATACAATTGCTGGGAGTGTAAATAAAAATATTTATATTTAAGGATATTAACCAATACGGAGGGCAAATCATGAAAAAACTAATCTCTCTTTTGCCTCTGCTTTTTGTTGCAGGGCTATGCTTCTCTCAGGTAATGACTGTTTACGAAAAAAACGGTAATGTTACCCGTATTCCTGTTGATAATATTGACAGAATTATTTTTGAATCCGGTGGATACAGCCAGGAAAGCAGCGATTATGTAAGAGATGCCGATGGCAATATGTATCGTACTGTTACAATTGGACATCAAGTATGGATGGCCGAAAATCTTAAAACTACCAGATATAACGACGGAACTCCAATTCCGGAAGTGAGGGATTTTAACCAGTGGAATACTTTAAAATCCGGGGCTTACATCTGGTATATGAACAATGCCGACAATAAGGATAAATATGGTGCGCTTTATAACTGGCATGCAGTTAACACCAATAAGTTATGTCCTCCCGGATGGCATGTTCCTGTTCGCGAAGAGTGGAAAGCACTTTTAGATTATCTTAAATCGGGCTGGGGCCAGAAATTGAAAGTTTCCGGCAGACAATTTTGGACAAGAAATTCGGATGATGTTACTAATGAAACAGGATTCTCTGCTCTTCCCGGCGGGGAGAGGCAAAATGTAAGAGGAACATTCAGGCACGAGGGCAATGTAGGCTATTTTTGGACTTCAACATCTGAAACAGGAGATCGTGCTTACAGATACTTTCTGTACGACAACAGTAACGGCTACTCTGTTGGCCCAATTGCAAGAGAGTATGGATCTTCCGTTCGCTGTATCAGAGATTAGGGCAAATCGGTAAGTTCTAAAACAGGATATACAGGATTATCGAACCCAAATTTTCGGTAAACTTTTTCTCCCGCCTTTGTTGTGTGGAGGGATATTTTGCTTATACCCCTTTCCGATGCCTCTTTTATCAGTCTTTTGAGAATCAATGACGATACTCCTCTGTTTCGGGCAAAGGGAAGGGTGTACATATTAAGAATATCGCCCTCCAGATAAACTGACTTGTTAAAATCGCCGGGGATTTTTTTAATTACCATTGCTCCGAACCCTACTACAACACCAATTTCTTCGGCTATAAAGGCAAAAAACAACCCCTGACCGAAAGCCTCCGTAAAGTACTCTGTAAGCTCTTTACGGAGATTCTCTTTCGATTCGGCGGGGGCATCACCCAGTAACTCTGTCAGATACTCCAGACGATACTTTACCAGAGTATCTACATCCTCTTTCTTCACACTTCTTACAGTGATGTCAGCACTATTTTTGTTCATATTTACGGATAAAGCAGATAGTTATTTCGGATCTCTTTATATTGTGAAAGGGCGGGTTCCCAGCTCTCCCTTATCTCCTGTTCGCTCTTACCCTCCATAATCTGATTCCGGAGCACATCTGTTCCTGCCAAACGATCGAATCTGCCAATGCGGAAAAACTGATCTTTATCGGGATAAACATTATAAAAATCGATTAGCCAACTTAAATTTATCCGGCCTGTTTCCCTGAAAATGTTTGTATCATATTCTCTTAAGTCGATACCAAAGCACTCGGCATTTTTGTGTGGAGGATTGGTGCTCATGTTCTCAATTGATACGGGAGTAAATGAGAATGTGTAGTGTTCGGCAAGCTTAGGATTTCCGAGTACCTGAAAAGGGAAATAGGTGCCCCGTCCCTGACTGATGACAGTGCCTTCGAACAGACAAAGAGATGGATACAGTAAAATTGATTGCTGTGTGTTCAGGTTTGGTGATGGAGGGATAGGGAGTATATACTCTTTACCGTGGTAGTAATTTTCTATCTCCACAACATGAACCTTGCACTGAATTCCATCTTTTAGCCAGCCCTCGCCGTTAATCATAAGTGCATACTCTCCAAGAGTGAGACCGTGAAGTATCGGAATAGGGTGCATTCCCACAAATGAGCGGAAGTTGGTGTCCAATACGGGGCCATCTACATAGTAGTCGTTTGGATTAGGACGATCCATAATAATCAGTTCTACTCCATTCTCTGCACATGCTTCCATTACATAGTGGAGAGTTGAGAGATAGGTGTAAAAACGGGTACCTACATCCTGCATGTCAAAAATCATAATATCTACATCAGCAATATCTTCGGGAAAAGGTTTGTAGGTTTGTGAGCCATACAGCAATTTAATCTCAATTCCGGTTTTGACATCAACTGTGTCGTAACGGTCTCCTCCTCTAAAACCGTGTTCGGGGCTGAAAATTCTTACCACATTCACCCCCAGAGAGAGGAGTGTATCAAGTAACGGTGTTTCGCCAACAACTGAGCTGTTGTTAACAGCAAGCGCTACATTTTTACCATCTAAAAGAGGCAGGTAGATTTCGGTTCGTTCTGCTCCCGGAATAATTTCCGGCTGTGCCTTTGGCGTACATCCTACAAGCAGCAGTGCCTGAACAGATAGTGCAATTAGAGTTAGTTTGATTTTCATGGGAGTAGAGTTTTTTTGAATGGTTTGTGTCATAACAAAGGTATAAATTTTAGTTATAAGTGGGAACTCTCAAAAATTAACCATATTTTTGCGCCCTTTATAACTAAAATTATTACTTAAAGATGAATCAGAAATTAGGAAATCCGGCGGTTGTCGGTCTTGGCGGGTTTGGTTTAACAACTCTTTTACTTCAGTTTCACAACATTGGTTTATTGGAGATAGGCCCTGTGCTTGCAATGGGTCTTATTTTTGGAGGGGCTGCCCAAATGATAGCCGGCTTTCAGGAACAAAAAATGGGGAATAATTTCGGGTACTCTGCTTTTGTGGCATACGGCAGTTTCTGGATTGGTCTTTCGATAATATGGATTCTTAATATTCTGGGTGTTTACAGCTCTTCTTCTGCCGATGTGGGATATTTCCTTTTGGGATGGACACTTTATACACTTATAATGTTTGTAGCATCACTTCGTGTTCACAAGGCGATGTCTATTACATTCCTTTTGCTTTTGGTTGGTTTTATTCTGTTGGTAATTGGACACTTCGGCAACCCGGTGTTTAATGTAATTGCCGGTTTCGAGCTAATTTTTTGTGCATTATCGGCATGGTATATGATGGCAGCAATAATAATTAACGACCTGGCCGGAAAAACAGTACTTCCTTTCGGAAAGCCTTTTATTAAGAGTTAGTTTATATTCTCTATAAAGCAGAATACCCCGTTGGATATCTTCGGGGTATTTTTTGTTATTTAGGATAATTATTATTTAAACTATTAAAAATAGTTTGCAAACTAAAAAAAATAGTTTAAATTTGCTTCAGAATTACTTTTAAAACCTTTTACAATGGATAAACTTACTGCCAAAGAGGACCAAATAATGACCTTTTTCTGGGAAAATGGCGCTATGTATGTAAAAGATCTTATTGAACTGTATCCCGATCCGAAGCCCCACTTTAATACTATTTCTACAATGGTGAGGGCTCTTGAAGCTAAAGGTTTTCTGGCTCACAAAAAATTCGGATACACTCACCAATATTATCCTGTTGTAACTCCTGAAGAGTTTGGTGAGGGAAAGATAACAGGAGCAATAAGCAGGTACTTCGAAAATTCATATTTGGATGTAGTTTCTACAT
>CAYGGD010000136.1:0-3895 GCA_964349315.1 uncultured Muribaculaceae bacterium | reverse complement strand
TCATCAGAATAACTTTTAGGCAATTTAGTTATTTTTTTAACGCAAAAGAAATTTCAAAGACTCTCTTTAATATAATATTTTGGAGTACTTTTGGGGCTAATTTACAAGGATAAACATTTATGATTTCAGAAATAATTCAAAAAAGAGTCTCTACCCGAACTTTCTCTGCAGAATATCTTACCCCGTCTCATAAAGAAGAACTTAATTCTTTTATTGAGCAGAATTGTCCCGGTATAAAAATCATTGAAATAAGCGACAGCGAAAAGCCGATTAAGCTCTTATACGGAGCGATAAAAGGGAACAAAACTTATGCCTTGGGTGTTACCAAACACTCTCGCGAAGAGAGATTATGGTACGGTTACAATATGCAAAAACTAGTTCTGAAAGCTACCGATATGGGAGTCGGAAGTTGCTGGATTGGCTACTTCGACCACGAATATTTCAAAAATCACATTCCCGGCAAAGGGACTATAATTCCGGGAGTGGTGATTCTTGGATATGCCGCCGAAAAAAGATCGACAGTAGAAAAACTGCTTAGATATACCGTAAGGGCTTCGAAAAGAATGGAATGGGATGCTCTTTTCTTTGACTTTGACACACTGCAACCTGTTAACCCCAAAATTGCAGGCATTTATGCAAATGCTCTCGAGATGGTTCGGCTGTCACCATCTTCAAGCAACAGTCAGCCCTGGAGAATATTCATTGACAGCGATAATCAAGAGCTACATTTTTTCAAAAAGCCCAAAAGCACTACCTACGAAAAAATGGGTATGCACGAATTAGATATGGGAATTGCAATGTGCCACTTCCAGCTTTCAATGGCCGAGTCGGAAACACCGGGAGAGTGGCAAACTATTCCCGGTATAAAAATCTCCGGCCAACCATTGTTACAGTATGTAATAAGCTGGACTAAAAAAAAGACTACTCAGTTACAGGGTTAGTAAGATCAAACTCTATTGTAATATAGTGCTCACCTCTTACGTCCAAAGAGTAGGTAAAGGTTGACATATCTTCGGAAAACCAGGCGCTCCATATATTATGACGCCTTCTCTCAAGAGTTGAATAGGTAAACTCATCGGCAGGAAAAATTTGCCTGAACTCAGTTCCCTGATCCGTTGCATAACCCCCATACAAGTTATTATCTTCCTCTGTTCCGTCGGGGTGTCTGTGATCGTGACGGAACCTAAGTTTGTCGCCCTCTTCCATAACGAACATCCAGGTTCTTGAATGATTATCTCCTACTCTGAAAGGCACATAAACAACCGAATCGGTGCACTCTCGCACATACATCTCCAACTCCAGGTGAGCCCAGCTTTCAACACCGGGTTTAATATAAGTTTCTGTTCCCATAAATCGCATTCCCTGCAACTCTTTAAATTTATTAAAAAACTCTTGTTGAGGTGTGATTTCCTGCTCCGTAGCAGGTTTACAGGAGATTAGAAAAATTGATAGCAAAGTGAGTAAAAAGAGAGACTTTTTCATAATTATAATATTTAGGTAATTTGTACAAAGTTAATAACGATTGCCGATTAGGGAAACAAAGTGTAATAATATCTATATTTGCAAAATAACGGGAAATCACATTATGAAAAAACTACTAAAAGAGCGGCCTCTTCTTGTTATAATACTTTTTTTTACGCTGTTAAGATTAGCAGCCATTGCATTAATGGGGTTAACCCCACAGGATGCTTACTATTCATACTATTCCGAAAACCTATCGCTCTCCTATTTCGATCACCCCCCGATGGTGGCATATATGGTGTGGTTTTTTGCACAAATATTCGGAAGGTCGTTATTTGCTCTTCATGCTACAAATTTTGTTGTTACAGCTCTAACACTAGTTGTTTTATACTTTTTTCTTAAAAAAATCCTTTCCGGCGATAATCTTAAAATAGCATTTATCCTGATTATTCCAACGCCTCTTATTACCGTGTTAAGTGTTAACACAACCCCCGATGTGCCCCTGCTATTTTTCTGGTCTGTTACTCTGCTGCTTGCCTACAACGCTGTTAAATCGGGAAACTGGTACTGGTGGCTGCTTGCCGGAGTATCTTCGGGCCTGGCTTTCGACAGTAAATACACCGGAATATTTTTACCGGCAGGGCTTTTTCTGTTTTTACTCATTAGCAAACAACATCGGTCTAAAATTATATCCCCCGGCTTTTTTATGTATGCCGGAGGTTTTGCTCTTGCTATTTTACCTGTTTTAATATGGAATATTCAAAACAACTTTATCTCTTTTAAATACCAATCGGCCGAAAGAGCTGCCGGACTTTCGGGTTTCTCTTTCGACCCCCTGCTTTTCCCCGGTTTTCTTGGTTCACAGATGGTTTTGGCACTACCCCTTTTGTTTTTTGTATCGTATATAGTTGGAGGGAAGCTGATAAAAAAATATTTTAAAAATGAGCAGGTGAGTTCTGATCTGCTTTTTGCTGCCTCTTTTGCATTGCCCATGCTATTCTCGTTTACGGCCATATCTTTTATTTACTGGGTAAAGATAAACTGGATAATGCCGGTTTTTCTTTCGGCACTTATTATGGTTGCTCCCTACATTAAATCGGGCAAAGCTCTTAAAATCCAAACTCTTTTTTCTGTAGTTATTCACTTAGCCCTTCTTGTTCAGTTAATCTGGATGCCCGTAGAAATAAAATCGGACGACACCTGGATAGGGTGGAGAGAACTAACAGATAAAATTGAGGAGATAAAAGAGGAAAACCCCGACGATTTTATCTTTTCCGATAACTCATATAAAATTACAGCAGCTGTCAATTTTTATCTAGACGAACATATGTACGCCGGAAATATAATAGATCGGTTTGCATACCAGTTTGCACTTGACGACCAAGATCTTTCACACCTCGAAGGGTTGGATGCATATTATGTAACCAGCAGCAGGTATCGTAAAAAACGGCTCAGAGAGGGACCCGTCGAGCAACTTCTGGCTCCTTACTTCTCTTCTGTAAAGCTTGCAGACTCACTCGAAATAAGAGACAGAGACGGTGACACCCAAAGGGTGTTCTATTTTTACGACTGCGATAACTACTCTGCCCCCGACAAAAACTAAATAGGCCTTGCCATCAATATCCCCTGAAGCCGATCGTAAGAGGCCCTCTCTCTGTTATCAGGATTATATCTAAGAGCCGAATCGTACCATTTTTCACTGTCCAGACTCCATTTGTAACCGTAAGGTCTGTTATTTTCGGAGCTGCTGACAGCAAACTCCATCCAGCCAAAACCAATACCGCTTTTCTTGCCATTCCTTTCCATCGCCACCGGTTTTTCGCAGGTTGTTCTTGTGTCGGAAGATACCGTATGTGCACTGGAAGCAGCATCCAGCACCCTTAATATAACGCTGTTTTCACCCTTATCCCCTACCTCCCATGCAATCATTACATGTCCAGTAGTCGAGTTTTTCTCCGAAATTCTCCAGGAATCGGCGTAACGGGCAAGAATAAGGTCCCCTTTTTTAATAGAGTCGATATTTGTAAAAACCTTCCAGTATTTATTCTCCGCTTCGGAGCTGTCGCCTAGGACAGAGTCGAAATAATCGTAATATGTTGCTGCAAGAGGTCGTCTTAAATTCATATACCTAATTCCCGAAGTGTCCATTATAGGTTTAATCTGATTGTAAAGATCCCTGTAATGGTCGGGCAGCGCCTCCTTAAGAATAATCTCGCTTACAAAACCACTGCAGTCGAACATATAAATCCCTTTTTCGTGGTCAATTACACTACCGGCACTAAACTCATATCGTGTTACCGTCATGTTGTCCCATATGGTTTCACACTTATTTACAAGTATATCTGACGGGGCAGAAACAATGGTATCACCTCCACCTGAATTACATCCTGTAATCAACAGACATATAAGAAAAATTACTACGACTCTATTCATA
>CAYGGD010000135.1:0-3930 GCA_964349315.1 uncultured Muribaculaceae bacterium | reverse complement strand
GTATTTATGGTATTTGTTTTCAACTCCCTATAAAAAAAGAACACCCCGCACTTTTTGAAATCTGCGGAGATGTCATCTTATATTCTTACTTTTTTTTTATCCACCAGTCTGACCTGCAGGTTCCGTACAGGAACCATGCCCACTCTGTCTCAGTTTCAAACTCTTTTGCTTTTTGGTAGTAACCTGCCATAGTAAAAATTGTACGCCAAAAATACAACATTTTTTTGAGATATTAAAAGTTATTTGACTAAATTTATCGCGTATTAAAATAACTATCTGACAATGAAAAAGTGGGGTTTTATCTTTTTGTTTATGGTTACCTTTTTTTCTGCTCTGGCGCAGAGTGGAACCGTAAGAATTAACAATGGGAAAATTGTAGAAGGTGATCTTTTTAAGGAGAAGCTTCTTATTTTCGACAACTATGTAGATGGTAGAATCAGATTAAAAGACAACACCTACTACACAAGTAAATTAAATATTAACACAATGACTCAGTCGTTAAGAGTTATTTCGGAGGAGGGTGACACCATTATTGTCAACTTCGAGAATATGGTAGATGTAGTGAGTGCCGGCAATATGTTTTTACGAAAGATCCAAAACAGTTATATCCAAATTCTTAACACCGATGGGGATGTTTCTCTGGGGCTTGTACGAAAGATAAATATGGGCAAAGAAAAACTGGTCGGAGCATACGGTGGAACAAACGAAGTATCGTCAATAGCAAAAGTGTCGAGTATTGATGTCGATTCACGCTTCGAGAAGATAGTCGGATCTTCTACTCTTTCATTCGACTATGTCGAAAACCTATTTCTGCTTCAGGGCAGCAGACTTGTGCCTGCAACCCGCAGAAATTTCGAAAGGATGTTCAGTAAAAAGAAAAGCGAAATAAGGTCTTATGTAGACCAAAACAATACAAGATTTAATAAGAAAGAGGAGGTTGCCGCTTTATTTAACTTCTTAACAAATAATCAGTAATTTTACTGATGTCCTGAAGTGATACTTTCCGGTGCAATTTTCTTTACTAACCCCTGAAGAACATTTCCCGGCCCTAATTCAACATACTCTCTGAATCCGTCGTTCCACATGTTTTCAACAATTTGGCGCCATCTTACCGGAGCAGTTAGTTGAGTTATAAGGTTTTTCTTGATTGTTTCAGGTTCGGTATGAGGTTTTGCGTCAACATTCTGATAAACCGGGCATATTGGATTGGTAAAGGTTGTTGCCTCTATTGCATCAGCAAGCTCTTTACGGGCCGGTTCCATAAGAGGAGAGTGGAAAGCTCCCCCAACAGGAAGAATTAACGCTCTCTTTGCACCTGCAGCTTTCAGTTGTTCACAGGCCTCCTTAACTGCTTCTATATCACCTGAAATTACAAGTTGGCCGTTGCTGTTATAGTTTGCGGGAACCACCAGGCCTTCTATTTTGCTGCAAATATCCTCTACAGTTTCATCTGAAGTGCCCAGTATTGCTGCCATTGTCGAAGGTTTAGCTTCGCAGGCTTTCTGCATTGCAGATGCTCTGGCTGCAACCAGTTTAAGCCCGCTCTCAAAATTCAGAGAGCCCGCGGCAACAAGTGCGCTGAACTCTCCCAGTGAGTGGCCTGCAGTTGCAAGGGGATTAAAATTATCTATAACCTTTGATAAAATTACCGAATGTAAAAATATTGCGGGTTGGGTTACTTTTGTCTGCTTAAGCTGATCGTCGCTGCCGTTAAACATAATATCTGTTATGCGAAAACCCAGAATGTCGTTTGCATTTTCGAATAACTCCCTTGCATAAGTATAGTTGTTGTACAGATCTTTTCCCATACCACTAAACTGTGCTCCTTGTCCCGGAAAAACATATGCTTTCATATCTTATAAAAATTAATCAGGGGCAAAGATACATTTTTTTATCTATCTTTGCCCCTGAATACTGGCCTCGTAGTTCAGCTGAATAGAACGTCAGATTCCGGTTCTGAAGGTCGGGGGTTTGAATCCCTCCGGGGTCACATCGCAATGAGGTAATTTACAATTTTCTGTAAATTATCTCTTTTGTTTTATTATTCAATAAAGGCAATTATCTCTCCTTTTTCTACCTTGTCGCCTTGCTTGGCGCAAATCTGAATAATTTTACCCGAGGCAGGGGCTGTAACCAGCTCAATTCCATAAAAGGTTTGAATGAAGCAAACTGTTTTATTCTCCTCAACTTTTTCTCCGATATTGGGAGCAGTTGAAACATCAGCCATATCATACTGCCATATCAGTTGTCCCTTAACCGGCGATTGAACAGGCTTTGCATCTGGATACTTTTCGAGAATTTTTTCGACACTAAACTTAGGCATCTCTACAACAGGACGAGTGACCACAATCGGAGCACCTGCCTTTTCTTTTGCCGCCTCAAGTTCTTGTTCGAACCGTTGTTTTGCAACGCCGCTCTTGTAGTCTCTGTACTGCCTTTCGTGCATAGCAAATTCAAAAAGCTCTTCGTTGTCTTGTCCAAACTCCCACTTGTTCTCTTTCATCTCTTTCTTGAATTTATCGAGCTCGTCAGGGAATGCATCTTGAGGGGTTCCCTCATAAAATTCCAGCCCTTTGCTTTTAGCTATCTTAATAATTTCATCATCTAACTTACCAGGCAATTTGCCGGTTTTACCAAGAATCA
The DNA here is from genome assembly GCA_964349315.1 of uncultured Muribaculaceae bacterium. Taxonomy (GTDB): domain Bacteria; phylum Bacteroidota; class Bacteroidia; order Bacteroidales; family UBA932; genus Bact-08. Next base: position 1,287 of record CAYGGD010000135.1, on the reverse strand, counting down.
TATTCCAGGAATCCTTATCAATAGTGGTCCATCTGGGCTCTCCCTTAAGAGTGTGCATTAGATTCATCAGTGCGATATTCTTGACATACTGGCTGAAAGGGGTAACCAAAGGCGGGTAACCCATTTTTGGCCATACATATTCTACCTCATGAAACAGCATAACAACAAGTTCGTCGAGCAGAAGCTCTTTTTTACCTTGATTTCTTAAAGATGAGTTGATTGCTCCGTGGAATCCTTTAAGATCGGCCATCATAGAGCCCATCATACCGCCGGGCAGCCCGCAACCTACCAACAGAGAGGTCATTTGTTTGTTGCCCGGATCAATAAAGTATCCCAGGAAATCGTCTATAAAACTTTGCGTAAGACGACGCGCCTCCATATAGGCATCCATGTTTATATCTTTAACCAAAAAGCCCGCATCTTTGAGCATTGCCTGTATGGTAATAACATCAGGAAGGACCATCCCCCACGAAAGAGGTTCCATGGCTACATCAAGGTAGTCTGCTCCTGCTTTTGCCACTTCAAGCATAGAGGCAACTGAGAAGCCAGGGCCTGAGTGGCCATGATACTCTACGGCTATGTGAGGATATTTGTCCTTTATTGATTTTGTCAGTTTACCGAGAAAAACCGGCCTTCCGACGCCAGCCATATCTTTCAGGCAGATTTCATCGCAACCAAACTCCACAACCTTGTCTACCAAACTCATATAACATTCTACAGTGTGTACAGGAGAGGAGGTGATGCTAAGAGCAACCTGTGAAATCATTCCTGCAGCTTTTGCATATTTTACTGAGAGTTCCAGGTTTCTCGGATCGTTAAGTCCGCAAAACGATCTCGATATATTTGTTCCCTGCTTAACTTTAACTTTATACATCAGCTCGCGTACATCGGCAGGAACCGGATTCATTCGGATCCCGTTTAACCCTCTTTCAAGCATGTGCGTTTGAACTCCGGCTTTGTTAAAGGGAGCAGTCCATTCACGTACAGCTTTATTGGGATTTTCTCCGAACAATAAATTAACCTGTTCAAAAGCCCCTCCGTTTGTCTCAACGCGGTCGAAACACCCCATATCAATAATTACAGGAGCAATCTCTTTCAATTGATTTACCTTTGGAACATATTTACCTGACGATTGCCACATGTCCCTGTAGATTAGAGAAAATTTAATTTCGCGAGCCATAATTTATCTGTTTTATAATTTATTATACCATTTTTGTGTGCCACAAACTACAAAAGTACATAATTTCGCTCACATTTTGGCTAAAAATGATCCCAAATATTTTATTG
>CAYGGD010000134.1:0-3984 GCA_964349315.1 uncultured Muribaculaceae bacterium | reverse complement strand
ACATCTAAGTTGATGTTCCGGCGCCTGTTGTCATTATTTTGTGCTTAATTACTTTTTCTTTAAAATTCGGGGTCTGACCCCCATTTCCCGGAAATGGGGGTCAGACCCCGGATGATTTGGGAAATGGGGGTCAGACCCCGGTTGTTAATATGTTAAGGATGTGTTGGCATGTCTGTAGATAAGATTCTTTGCTTCTCCGCTGCCGGTGTATTTGGCTTTTTCCGGTGTTGAAATTTCCGGTGTTGAGCCGACAGGGTCGTATGTTCTTAATATCCAGCTGCCTCCTTTATTGGATAGTACTACAAATGTATTTATCTGATAATAGAAGTCGTACGCGTGCTGTATAAACGTAATCTCTTCATCTGCCGGTAGTACAATCAGATCTCTCTTTTCGGTCTGGTTTGACGGGTTATAATAGTGAACTTTATTGTCGCCATTTGAGTAGTAGATGACTGTGTTGAGGGCTGCATTCGAACCACCTTTTAGTGCAAAAACCTTACCTGTAGTGATTCCAAAGCTGGATGGTATTGCTATTCCACCTGCTGCATAGTCGTATATGTACCCATATTGTATATTGCTCACTCCAATTTGCCACAGATAGACCTGTGAACTACTCCTGTCTTTTACAATTACATAACTACGACCAGCTGCCGTAGCGTAGTAGTTTTGTGTTCCCATATATATAAGATCGCAGTTGGTAAAGTAGGCTTCTCCAACCGGACCCAAAGTAAGAGGAGATGCTTTAATTACTGCATTCTTTACAGGTGTATAAGTTTGTGCGTGATAACCAGCCAGTTCACCTGCATTATCGTCATAAACCATAACCGAGCTAGACATTATAGTTGCATTTGGATTTAGTTTCATGTCATTTACGGGATATGGATACCCAAACTCACCGGCATTAGAGCCGTTATTATTTATGAAGCTAACCGAGTTATTATTCATAAGCATAAAACCATTTGTATGTCCCCACACTCCTTGCGGCTTTTTAACAGCCGGCTTTTCTAAGAATGCCTGATCCCATGTCTTTAATAACTGCATACTCTCTCCATGATATATTCTCATATCCTGGTCACTGCAAACAAATACAGCCGGCTTAAAAGTGATTCTGGTATTTGTACCATCGGCATTTGTAACGTTATATGAATACCTGTTAACAACAAAAGTAGACCGGATTGGTTTTCCCGGAAGGTCGTCGCCATTTATCTGCTTAATAATGTTTTGGTTAACTGTTCCAAATCTATCAACAAAATCAATATCAGTACGCCCATTTTCATATTTGTTGATATAATAGCCAATTCCAAAAATACTGGAGACAGTAAGGGTTGTCTTTTTATAAACAGATGTTTTGTTGATCTTATCTGTTGCTTTGAAAATGAGAGAGTATGTTCCAGATATTAGTGTTACCGGAAAATCCAGCCTTTTTGTTGTAGCTAGTGTGTCGACAACAGTGCCTACAACAAGGGCAGGGTAGGCATACCAAACATATTCGTAAAGGGATTCATCTCCCTTCAATATTGGATCAATCACCAACTTTTCCATAGAGATTGCGGAGTATGACTCTTCAATCCCTGAAACCAGAATAGGTGTCACCTGCTCCGGAGTTAGGTATTCATAGTTTCCGGTGTCTTTGATGCATCCGGACAGATATATTGTGAGGATAACCGATAATATATATTTTAGTTTTTGTTTCATAGTCATTTGGTTTTAAGGGAAAATAACTCTGGTAACGCCATCTGCCTCATATAGAGGTCCGTTAACCAGCTCGTATTCTGCAAGTTTAGCTTTTGCTTTTAAGCCCAGGAATATTCTATAATCAGTGTTAGGGATTATGTCAAAATCGCTAAATCCAACATAGTCTATTATAAACTTCATCTTTGCCTGACCCCAAGGGCCAAATATTGCAAGATAGCTGTTTGCAACATCCCAAAGAGCCGGCTTTATTGCCATTGCGGTGATTTTTATTAAATAGTTTGTGCGGTCTTTGATTCCTGCGACAAAGTGCTCATTTGTAGTAATCTCCATCTCAAGTCTAAACTCACCTGTCTCCATCTCCGTAGTACGCTTAACAACTACAGGAACTGCAATTGATACCCTGTTAGCGGGAAGAACCAGGTACTTAACAAACGCAGGATCGTTGAATGCAACATAGTGAGTTCCTGCAACAGCAGCTCCAACTTCTCCGCTATTACTTTGAATCACAGGAAGAGTTCTCTCCTTATCCGAAGGGAATCCGGTAAGCCGGATATCCACCCAAACTGTATCCTCTAACTTACTGCTCTCTGTAAGGAAAAATGAGTATGAGATGCTGTCGGTCTGAGGAGTGCCCTTGCTGTTACTTGCACCTCTAAAGAAGAAGAGCGAGCTCTCACTGCCAAATTGGTTTAATGTCTTCTCCTGGCAGGATGAGATTGCTATTATAAATGCCAGAATTAGAAAACTATATTTTATATCTATTTTTTTCATATTAAGTGAAGTTTATTCGAAGATTAATTGTGAATCCGGTAGAGGTAGTTTATAAGTTGTTTCGGCAACAACTTTTACAACAGGCCATGTAAATCGGTTGTAATTATGTCTTTTATAGAAGAAGAACATCTGACCCTCTCCATAAAACTCCTTACGATACTCTTTTTCAAGCCTTTCTTTTATTGCGGATTCGGAGGTAAGCGTGCTCTCTACGGAGATATCCAAAACTCGGGCAATTCTATAATCCCGGAAATATGAGGCGCCTCCGCACTCTGTAGCAATTAAATACATCTCGGAGAGCCTAATTAGAGGGATATCCTTAACAGCAGTTTTACTGTCATTGTCGTTGTATTTTTTGAAGAAATTGAAATTTCCGGCTAAAGGTATAACTCGAACCTCCCAAAGTCGGTTGTTTCTGTATCTGATGTCAGATGTGTGAACAGATGTTTCAAATGCTGTGTTAAGGTGGGTTGCATTTTGAGTGTATGCTGTGTTATTGTTAAAAAACACCGAGGTAAGAGTCTGTGTAGAGAGTGTATTGCTTACGGATAAAATATGCTCTGTAGGGAAAGTAAGCTGACCGTTATTGGCTGCTGTTTCATTTCCAAGAGAAAATTTAAGTGTCCCATCACTGTTTTTTGCCTCAATAACAGCCAGTGCATTTTCCAAAGCTGATGCATTTTCACCTCTCCAGAGGTAGTAACGCGCTTTTGTCGCTTTCACGGCATAGAAATTAAACCTTGACTGTCGGAAAAAATGGTACTCATCTGCCGGATAGGGTTTTGTTTTGTCAATACCTGCTAGAGTAGCCGGAGAGTTTAAAACAGCATTAGAGTAAATAAGGATAGGATCTTTGCTCAAAAGCTGTTCTGCCTCATTTAGATCTAAGAGAATATTCTCTAAAACCTCTTGATAACTATTAGATACTAATTTATTTGGGTCTTTAGTTATACTCTTCACATAAGGAATAGACTTATCTGCAAGCGTAATACTCCCCGGAACACCACCCCAAAAACGCAAAATCTCAAAGTGGAGAAATGCTCTTAGTCCAAGTGCCTCACCTTTGATAATACTATAGTTGTCATTAGTAAATATCTCTTTTTTCAGCTCAATGGCTTCAAGGATAGAGTTGATATTCAGTATTGTTTGATAATATTGAAGCCAAACTGTTTCGAATAGATTTTTACTGGTAGTCTGGGTGTAGTCAAAACTGCTTAAGTATGCAGATAGCGTTCCGGTGACTGGAGTCCAGTGTTGTGAAATAAGTTCGGGCAACACCATAGAAGTGTTTAATCCGTAAAGAGAGGGGGTTGCCATCCTAATGTATGCCCCAATAAGCACATCTTTGAACCCCTGTTCATTTTCAAAAATAAGATCTTTTCTCAGCTCAAGCTCGGGCTGAATATCAAGCCATTTATTACAGGAGGCTAAAGAAAGTGCTGTGATAAATAAAATTAAATATATCCTTTTCATCTTCATTCTCATCCAAAACTGGATGGGCCTGCTGCCCGGGGTCGG
>CAYGGD010000133.1:0-4218 GCA_964349315.1 uncultured Muribaculaceae bacterium | reverse complement strand
TATCTGGACGATCTTGAATTTATTTTAGAGCCGCTCCAAACAGAACCGCAACCCACTACTCCTGTATCAACTCCTGCGCCAGATGTGCCTGTAACGCCTCCAACACCTCCTGTTAAACAACAACATTGGGATGACGGCGTAAATGAGATGTACACTGTACAGCTGGCGGCACTCAAAAGCCATAACGGGATATATGAGCAACTTCTGCCTTTTTTACTACAGGTTCCGGGTATTGAAATTACTGAAACACTCTCCTCCGACGGGTTTTACCGCTATTATGCAGGCTCATTTAAAGAGAGTTCACAAGCAGCAGCGGTTCTTAAAGCAGCCCGCAGCACGGGATGGAAAGATGCGTTCATAAATAAATTATCTCCCGAAGAGCATAGTAAAAATATAACCAACCATATTACCTATGTGCCCGAAAAGGCAACTTTCAAAATTCAGCTGCACGCAGTAACAACCAAGATTGATATTGCTATCCACTTTGCAAAGCTGAAAGAGGCAATCCCGGGCATTACAATTCACGAAACTTACGGAAGCGATGGCCTTTACCGGTATTCTGCCGGTGATTTCCGCAGCAGGGCCGAAGCAATAAGGATTATAAGAGAAATAAGAGCTCTCGGATGGAGAGACTCTTTTATTATTTCTGCTGTAGAAAATAAGGAGTAACCTCTACTCTTGCTCTAAATTGTATTTTTCAATTTTGGCATTAAGCGTAGGTCTGGTAATATCGAGAATCCGGGAGGCTTCCAGTTTGTTCCATTTAACTAACTCTAAAACAGCTTTGATGTGCTCTTTTTCAACATCAGAGAGAGATCTTAGAGTGTTTTCGCTGCCGGTATCTGATGCTTTTTGGTTCATTCCGATGTTAATGGTAATATTGTCTGCCTCGAGAACATCATTCTTAGACATAACAATTGCCTGAAGAATTGTATTCTCAAGTTCTCTGACATTACCCGGCCAATTATGCTGCTGAAGCATCTCAACCACACCGTCTCCGATTTTAGTAACATCTCTGTTAAAGCGCCTGTTCAGTTTGTGTAAAAAATGGATTATCAAATCGTTAATATCCTCTTTTCTATCTCTTAACGGAGGGAGGTTAATTGTAAAAACCTTTAGGCGGTAATAAAGATCTTCACGAAATTTACCCATTTTAATAAGCTCTTCGAGGTTTCTGTTGGTAGCTGCAATAATTCTTGCTTTCATAGGGATAGGCGTCTCTCCACCAACTTTTTCGAATTCAAGCTCTTGTATAACCCTCAAAAGCTTAACCTGAGTATTAAGAGATACCTCTGAAATTTCATCTAAAAATATTGTTCCGTCGCCGGCAAGCTCAAATTTTCCCTTTTTATCTCTTATAGAGTCTGTAAAAGAGCCCTTAACATGTCCGAAAAGTTCACTCTCGAGAAGTGTTTCGGTGAGGGCACTACAGTTTACCACAACAAGAGGACGGTTTTGAGTTATGCCCGAATAGTGTACAAGCCTGGCTATTAACTCTTTTCCCGTTCCGGTTTCGCCCTGAATTAAGACATTCACTTTATTCATTGAGATTAACCCGATATTCTTGAAAATCTCCTTCATCTGAGGAGCTCTTCCCACTAAAAGATTGTTTTCGAGTATATTTTCACTCTCCTCTGTTGGAGTAACTTCGGTGAGACGGTTACTCGTATGTACCGAATCGAGAGCTTTTCTTACCGTAGCTTTTAAGATATCTGGTTTTGCAGGTTTTTCCAGAAACTCATACGCGCCTTTCTGAATCGACTTAATTGTTAAAACAACATCTCCATACCCCGTAAGCATTATCACAGGAAGGTTGATCTTCATTTTTCGTATTTCGGAAAGAACTTCCAATCCGTTAATACCCGGCATCTGGTAATCTGTAATTACAAGATTTGGCTTTTCAGACACAACATACTGAAGCCCAATGTTTCCATCTTCGGCCTCAATAACATCGTAACCCTCCTTTGACAAGGTTGTTTTAAATATTTTACGAATTATTTTGTCGTCGTCAATAACCAGTATTTTTTCCATACTCTAAAACATTGTCTTTAAAATTTCAATACTATCCCTAACTGTCTTAACGACTCGTTCTGTCGCCTCATCTAAATCTTTTATCTCTTTGCTCGACTTGTTTATTCTTTTAAGATCGTGCAAGGCTGATAAAATACCTACAGTTGTTAACTCGGCAATAAGCGAGTGAGATATTCTGCGAAGCTCATTGTGGTCACGTCTTTTGGCACTCTCTTCAAGAGATTCGAGTGCAAAAGGGGCTTCATTGCAAAAAATTGAAATAATATCCTTAAGAGCATCTTTGTCGTCACCAACCATCTCCTTAAGATATGAGAGGTCAGGTGCTGCGGTGTTGTTCTGAATATTCCCCATTTCAACGCATATTATATACAAATTTAACTATTATTATCCAAATATTGTTTAATAATCCTATTTTTGAATAAAATAATACCCCTTTTCCAGACAATATACTATGGACAACCAAAAAACGTACGAAAATAAAGATGTTGTTCGGGAGTACACTGTATTAAACCAGCTTTTTGAGCCGGAAAAAAAGGTGCTCGATATACTAAGCAAAAAACTTGCCGATTTTAAAATGCTCGACATAGGTGTTGGAGCCGGCAGAACCTCAGGGTTTTTTGCCCCTCTGGTAAAAGAGTATATCGGTATCGACTATTCTGAAGAGTTTGTCAAAGTGTGTAAAAATCGTTTTTCAAAACACCCTGAATATACTTTTATTCACTGCGATGTGCGAGAGATGAAACAATTTGCAAACAAAGAGTTCAACCTGGTATTATTCAGTTATAATGGTCTCGACTATATATCACACAATCACCGGGCACTCGCCCTGAAAGAGATCTCAAGGGTTGTTTCGGATAATGGTCTGTTTATTTTCTCTTCTCACAACTTAAACTCAGTATACAAGTTGTATAAGGTGAGTTTGTCCGGATCTGTCATCTCAATAGCAAAGAACTGTGTTAAATTACTTTTTCTGTTACTGTTAAACGGACTCCCCGGCAAGTATAAAAACAGAGATTACGCCATTATTAACGACGGAGCTCACCGTTTCAGACTTAAAACCTATTACATTAAACCCGGCAAACAACTCGAGCAACTCGAAAAAATTGGATACAACAACATTTGCGCTTTTGACGAAAATGGAGAGGAAATAAGTCTCAACCAAATTGATAAGGCAACAGATACCTGGATTTACTATTTATGTAAAAAATGAAAAAAGACAATAAGAAAGCTTACGAACTTGCAGGTGTTGTAGATGAATATCTAAAACTTCAACACCTTTTTGAGCCGGAAAAGGCGATTATCGAACGTTTTATAAATCAGCTTCCCACAACGAAGATGCTCGATATAGGAATCGGCTCGGGCAGAACAACCGCTTTTTTTGCTCCGTTGGTTTATGAGTACACCGGAATAGATTATGGTGAGAATTTTATAAATGTGTGCAAAAAACGTTTTTCTGAACACCCCGGATATCGATTTTTAAATTGCGATGTTACCGATATGGGTGTTTTTAACGATAATTATTTCGACTTAGCTTTTTTCAGTTATAATGGCCTGGACTCTGTTTCACACAGTCAGAGAATTTCTGCCTACAAAGAGATTAAACGGGTACTGAAACAGAGTGGCTGCTTTATTTTCTCGGCACATAACCTGAATTCTATTAACAAACTTTACAAAATAAAAGATGGCGCCTCTTTTATCGGCACAATAAAAAGCATTGCCAAAACTCTGATTTTAATTGCACTCAACGGTTTTCCCAAAAGGTTTGCAACACTGCCACACTCTCATATTGTTGACGGAACCCATAGGTTTAAGTTATCACTCTATTATATCAGACCTCATGAACAAGTAAAGCAGTTAACAGAGGCCGGTTTTACAAATATCGAGGTGATAAGCATGCACACCGGAGAGGTGATACCCGAGAACGAATATCAACAAAACAGCGATCCTTGGGTATACTATCTTTGCAGGGCTTAAATCCTTTTAACTTTCTTTAATATCAGGCTTCTTTTATATGTGAAGCCAACCTCCTTAACTCTCTCAATCATCCTCTTATTTTTGGGAGATATCTTAATGCAAATATCTGTATCCCTATTATTCCCGGAAGCCATTGCAAGCAAAACAGGCATGCTCCCTGCATCTGAACAGCTTACCGGATTGCACGAATCGTAGGCCAAAAGACCATCTGTA
>CAYGGD010000132.1:0-4249 GCA_964349315.1 uncultured Muribaculaceae bacterium | reverse complement strand
GGTCAGTTCCTGTATGGTGGGATATGCCATAAATTATTTCTAGTAAACTTAGTTTGTTTAGGAGCTGCCTCTTTTTGGGGCAGCTCTTTTACTTTATTAAATAATAAAAATTGTATCTTTGTTTACACTACTAATAATAAAGGGTAAGATTATGTTTATAAAAGAGGTATATGTAAAAAGAAGAGAACAATTAATCGGTTCAGTTAAGAGTGGAGTACTGCTTTTTTTAGGTAACAATGATGTTGGGATGAATTATCCCTCGAATATATACAGGTTCAGGCAAGATTCGTCGTTTCTCTATTTCTTTGGCTTAGATCAGCCGGGAGTAGCAGCTGTAATTGATGTTGATAGCGGTGAGGAGATTATTTTTGGTAATGATGTTAGTATTGACGATATTATTTGGATGGGGCCCCAACCTGCAATGAGCGAAAAAGCAGAAAGAGTAGGTGTTAAAAAGGTTAAGCCACTTTCTGAGCTTGCATCATACATTGCAAATACTGTTTCGGCTAAAAGGACTGTTCATTATCTTCCTCCGTACAGAGACGACAATAAAATATTGCTTAACAAAATGCTTGCTATCCCCCTCGAAAACCTTAAAGAGCGGGCTTCGGCAGAATTTATCAAAGCAGTTGTTGCTTTAAGGGAGATCAAAGACCAATACGAGATAAAGGAGATGGATAAGGCAGCTGATATAGGATATATTATGCACTATACTGCTATGAAAATGGCCCGTTTAGGAATGGTTGAGCAGGAGTTAGTGGGTGTTATGGAAGGGATAGCTATCTCTAACGGAACAATGCCCTCTTTCCCGATAATTCTCTCGCAAAACGGTGAAACTTTGCACAACCATTCGCATCATCAGATTTTAACCGAGGGGCGGCTCTTGGTTATTGATGCCGGTGCAGAGACAAATATGCATTATGCCTCAGATTTTACCCGAACACTTCCAGCGGGAGGTAAATTTACTGCCAGACAAAAAGATATTTATACAATTGTATCTACTGCGAATAACCTTGCCATTGATATGATTCGTCCCGGGATTACCTACAGAGAGGTTCATCTTGCAGCAGCAAAAGTGCTGACTCAGGGGCTTATCAATTTAGGGCTTATGAAGGGCAATGTAGACGAAGCGGTTGATGCAGGTGCTCATGCACTGTTTATGCCTCACGGTTTAGGCCACCAAATGGGTATGGATGTGCATGATATGGAAGATTTAGGAGAAAATTTTGTGGGGTACAACGAAACAACTGTAAGAGCTACTCAGTTTGGGCTTAAATCGCTTAGAATGGGTAAGGAGTTAAAATCGGGAATTGTTCTTACTGTAGAGCCGGGTTGCTATTTTATTCCTGCACTTATAGAAAAATGGAAAAACGAGGGTATTAATTCAGAATTTATTAACTTCGGCAAACTTGAAGAATATTACGACTTTGGCGGTATTCGGCTCGAAGACGATATCCTGGTTACAGATAACGGATGCAGACTCCTTGGCACTAAACGACTTCCTATTACTGTGGAAGATGTGGAGCGGGAGATGTCAGATAATTGATTTTTAAACTAACCTATGAAAAACTTCTTTAACAACGGTAATGTCATTAGATTAATGGCACTTATCGTTTTACTCTTTGTTGCGGTATCCTGCTCCAAAGATAGCGGCCCTATAGTTGTACCGGGCAAATCGTACAACAATGATATTACCGGTTTTATCTTTAAGCGGAGCGATAATCCTTCGCTTACGGCAGACTGTACTCCTTTTATCGATGGAGATTTACTTTATATTACGGTTCCTGAAGGTACTGATATTACCTCTTTAAAACCGGAGTTAACTGTGTCACCAAAGTCGACGATTACCATTAATGGCTCACCGGTTCAGGGATCTCCGGGGGCAATGAACTTTTCTGAGATTGTAAGAATAAAAGTAACTGCCGAAGCGGGCAACAGCAGAACCTACCGTTTACTTGTGCAGCCGGGGAGAGACAATATTGATAGAATGGTTTATGCTTTTATGAGTAAGTTTTCGATTCCGGGAGTTTCTGTGGCAATTTCAAAAGATGAAAGGGTTGTTTATAAAACCGGTTTGGGTTTTGCAATAACAGAGGACGAAACCAGAACCAAACCGAACCATCTGTTCCGGCTTGCAAGTATATCGAAGCAGTTTACTACTCTGTGTATAATGAAGCTTATTGAGGCAGGCAAATTAACAGTTGAGAGCAAGGTATTTGGCGAGGGGGGTATTCTTGAGAGTGAGTTTTCCAATGTTCCGCCAAAAGCGTCAACGGTTACCATAAGACATCTTCTTGAACATACAAGTGGGTGGAGAAGTGACCCCGATCCTATGTTTACTTCGAGTTTTAAAGGGCAAACACTTGATCAGAGAATTGTTTATGTATTAAACTCTGCCCAGAATGATCCTGGAACGGCCTATTCCTATTTTAATATGGGATTTGGAATTTTAGGGAAGGTTGTTGAAAAACTCAGCGGTAAAAATTTTGAAGCTTTCCTTAAAGAGGTTCTTCTTGAGGCAGGTGTCAATGATATTCATGTGGGTGGTGACAGAGCTGCAAGAAGGGCCAATGAGGTTGTTTACTACTCTCAGAGTGGCACTAACGGCTATGGAAACGAGATGGATGTTATTGCTGCTGCAGGAGGTATAATTGCCTCAACTGAGCAGATGATGAAGGTTCTGTTTCATATTGATGGCCTTACAGATATTCCTGATATCATCAGCGCCTCTACAAGAACAACAATGTTGACCCCATCTTCGGTTTACAATAGATACGCATTAGGATGGAGAACAAATCACTCCTATTACCCCAATTCGTGGTATCATGGAGGGAATCTTGCCGGGACAGCTGTTATTTGGGTTATGGGCCCCAGTATTAATTGTGTAATACTTTGTAATTCGAGGTCTTATATAACGGGCTTCGACGACGAGCTTTACGGATTAATAAAAGATATTATTAACAGTGCTCATGGGATGGTGTGGTAGTTATCTGCTTTGATTTGATATTACCTCAAATAATTCGGCAATTATCATTGCAGTTGCACCCCAGATTATGTTATTATCAATAACATATCCGGGAGCATGTACCCACTCGTAGGGACCCGCCTGAACCCTGCATCTTTGTGCCTTTTCGGGGTTAAAGTTGTAAAGGGGAACATTTATGAAGTGAGTTACCTCTCTCGGATCGGGCTTGTATTGAGAAAAGCTGTTGTTTATTGCTAAAATGGGATAGATAGTAAAATTGCTTGGAGGTACATATAGTTTTGTTAAGGAGCCGATAATAGTTATCTGGCTCTTTTCTATGCCAAGTTCTTCGTATGCTTCGCGGCATGCGGTATCACAGTAGTCGGAGTCACTATCTTCACATTTACCTCCTGGAAATGCAATCTGTCCGGAGTGCACTCCATGGTATGTGTTCCTTTTAATTAAAAGTAGTTTCCATTCGGTAAGGTCTTGCGATACGGTGCAGTTTTGGTTTCTTTCAGGGGTAAGTAATACCAAAACAGCAGACTCCTTTGCACTTGAAGGAGGAGTCTGCTCTTTTATAAGTGTAATCACTCTTGGTTCGGGAGCCAGTTTAAGGTGGGCTTCTTTTCCCGGCAGTATTTCAGGTAATGATATTGCCATAGGCAAAACTTACTGATTAATACCCATTCTGTTTAAAACGAATGCCCATTCAAACGCAGTTTCCCTGATTCTGTCGTACCTTCCTGTTGCACCTCCATGTCCGGAGTCCATATTGGTGTAAAGCAAAACTATGTTGTCGTCAGTTTTAAGATCGCGCAGCTTAGCGACCCATTTTGCAGGTTCGTGGAACCCTACCTGAGAGTCGTTAAGCCCTCCGGTTGCGAGAATGTTTGGATAGTTTTGAGCTGTAACATTATCGTATGGTGAGTAGGAGAGGATATAGTTGAAATACTCCTCTACATTGGGATCTCCCCACTCTTCGTACTCCTGTGTGGTTAGTGGAAGTGATGTGTCGAGCATTGTGTTGATAACATCAACAAAAGGGACATGTGCTACAATTGTATTGAAAAGGTCGGGCCTCATATTGGCAACTGCGCCCATAAGTAACCCACCTGCACTGCCACCCATTGCAGCCAGTTTCGATGGAGAGGTGTATTTATCGTCTATGAGTTTTTCGGCGCAGGCAATAAAGTCGGTAAAAGTATTTTTCTTATTAAGAAGCTTGCCATCTTCGTACCATTGCTCTCCAAGGTCACTGCCTCCTCTGATTTGGGCTATGGC
>CAYGGD010000131.1:0-4498 GCA_964349315.1 uncultured Muribaculaceae bacterium | reverse complement strand
AACTCCTCTCCCGTAACATAACTGCTTGTCATTCCCAGCGGAGCAAAAACCCTTTCCCTAACATTATCATCCCAGCTTTTACCGGTAAGCTTCTCGATAATTTTCGCAGCAATAATAAAGGTTACGTTATTGTACTCATAAGAACCCCTTAAACTATACTTAGGCTTGAGCAAAGGCAACATCTGATAGATATCGTCACGACTATAACCCATATTAGGAATATAAGTACCCAACTGCCCCTGCAAACCACTACGGTGAGTCATAACATCCTTAACTTGTAAGTTTGCCTCTACCCACTTGTCGTACATGCCAAAATCAGGTAAAATGTTTTTAACCGTATCATCCCACTTTACCAAACCCTCATCTACAAGCGATGCCAATACGGCAGCAGTAAACGATTTGGAAACAGATCCGATTTGAAAAACAGTTTTGGAATCGACCTTTCGGTCACCTCCCATCTCCTTAACTCCAAAACCATTTGAGTAGACAACCTCTCCATCTTTGACAATGGCCATAGCCATTCCCGGAATTTGCCACTGCTTTTTAACCTCTAACAGATACTCCTCTGTACGACGGGCAATTGCCTCGTTATCCTGAGCAAGAAGAGGAGCGGCAATAATTAAAAAAAGGGGCAAAATTGTCCCAAAAAATCTTTTCATAATTTCATATTTTTATTGACACCATATTGCGCAAAGTACAAAGATAATAGAAAATGGCAATCCAATTTACTATATTTGCCGATAAATTGTTAGGCAGATGGCAAAAATCAAGAAGGCCTGGTTTTGCACCTCTTGCGGAAACGAGAGCGCAAAATGGTTAGGGAGGTGCCCCTCGTGCGGCGAGTGGAACACCCTTACGGAAGAGATAATAAGCAAAGAGAGCAACTCATCAGGAGCCAGGTCGGTTAGTTTTCTGCCATACAACAACCCCAAACCCGAAGCACTTTCTGAAATAAGTTTCTCAGCAGAGCAACGAATTTCCCTTGGCAACGGCGAATTAGACCGCCTGCTTGGCGGAGGCCTCGTTCCAGGCTCGATGATTTTAATAGGAGGAGAACCCGGGATAGGAAAATCTACCCTATCGCTTCAGATTCCACTTCACTCTCCCACTCTTAAAACCCTATATGTGTCCGGAGAGGAGAGTCCCAAACAGATAAAACTAAGAGCTCAGCGACTCGGTGGCGAACACGACAACTGTTTTGTATTGTGTGAAACACTTTTGGAGAATATTCTTAACAGAGCAAAAGAGACCCAGCCCGATCTTATTATAATTGACTCTATACAAACTGTTTATTCTCAAACAATCGAGAGTTCTCCCGGCTCTGTTTCACAAGTAAGAGAGAGTGCAGCAATGCTTCTCAAGTATGCAAAAGAGACCAATACCCCGGTAATTGTAATAGGGCACATAACAAAAGAGGGGTCGATAGCAGGGCCCAAAATACTCGAACACATAGTAGATGTTGTGCTCCAGTTCGAAGGAGACACCCGCCACTCTTACCGCATTCTCCGAAGCATCAAAAACCGCTTTGGATCGACAGCCGAACTGGCAATTTTCGAAATGATCAACACCGGACTAAGAGAGGTAAGCAACCCCTCCGAGATGCTGATTCCAATGCATGCCGAAAATCTTTCAGGAATAGCCGTAGCTGCGATGCTCGACGGAACCAGACCATTTTTAATTGAAACACAAGCCCTTGTAAGCACAGCTGCCTACGGTACACCCCAACGGTCGGCCACCGGATTCGATGTTCGACGGACAAACATGCTGCTTGCTGTACTGGAAAAAAGAGCAGGATTTAAACTATCGTCAAAAGATGTGTTTCTGAATATGGCAGGAGGACTCAAAGTTACCGACCCAGCCTGCGATATGGCTGTTGTTTGCGCAATACTCTCTTCTAATTTCGACACACCTATTTCACAGCGGTACTGTTTTGCCGCAGAGGTAGGGCTCAGCGGAGAGATTCGCCCAGTTAGCCAGATAGAGAGAAGAATTGCAGAGGCCGAAAAATTGGGCTTCGAAAAAATATTCATCTCCGGCTACAGCAATATATCAAAAAACAAAAGAGCCGGAAAAAAAATAGAAATTATTGAAGTAAAAGATATTCCGCAACTTGTGCGGGCACTATTTAGCTAAAAATCAATGCAATACTTTGGCGAACTAATATCAATAGCAGTAGCGGTATCCTGGATGTTTACCGCTCTCTTTTTTGAATTTGCAGGAAAGCGAATCGGCTCACTCTCCGTTAACCTTTTGAGACTCCTGTTTGCGTTTTTCTTATTAGGAGCAATGCTCTATTTTACCACAGGCTCTATGTTGCCAACACACGCCGACAGCAAAACCTGGTTTTGGATGTCCATCTCCGGGCTGGTTGGCTTTGTTTTTGGAGATATGTGCCTCTTTTACTCATACATAATAATTACAGCCCGTTTTTCGCAACTGCTGATGACCTTGGCACCCCCATTTGCCGCCCTTTTTGGGTGGATGCTACTGGGAGAGCATATGTCGCCTATGGGATTTCTCGGAATGACCGTTACCCTCACAGGAATAGCAATATCAATTCTCAAACGCAACCAGAAACCGGCAACAGATCAAGCCCTGGTAGCAGGCACCAGCAACCTTACCGTTGTTGTAAACAAGTTTATTCCAAACTTAAGCCTACACCTCCCACTGAAAGGAGTTCTTCTCGGAATTGGCGGAGCTCTCGGACAAGGGCTCGGCATAGTGCTCAGCAAACATGGAATGAACTTTTACGCAGAGTCGGCAGCCGGGACAGAAGCAATGCAATACATCCCTTTTGCGGCCACACAAATCCGTATTATCACCGGAGCAATCGGATTTGCTCTTATAATACTGCTCACCGGCCGCGGCAAAATATTTATGGAAGGGCTGAAAGACAACAAAGCAGTAAAGGCAATTTTCGGCGGGGCAATTTTCGGCCCCTTCCTCGGAGTTTCACTCTCACTTATGGCCGTTCAACATACCAACACCGCTATTGCCTCTACCATAATGGCAACCACCCCTATTATCATCTTAGTACCCTATGTGCTCTTTTATAAAAAGAGAGTAACCTGGATAGAGCTCTCAGGGGCAGTACTAAGTGTAGTAGGGGTGTCGCTTTTTTTTATGTAGAGATAATTCTAAAGAAAACTCTCATACGACGACATATCGAGCAAACCGTGCCCCGACAGGTTAAAGAGCAATACAGGGCTGGTGCCCTCTTCCTTTGCTCTTAACGCTTCTCGTATAGTTACAGCTATGGCATGAGTCGATTCGGGAGCCGGAATAATACCCTCTGTACGGGCAAAAAGCAATCCTGCCTTAAATGTTTCCTCCTGCTCAACAGCACACGACAATATATAACCATCACTCTTTAACTGACTAACCAACTGGCCACCTCCATGATACCTTAAGCCCGCAGCATGAATCTGCTCCGGCTGAAAATCGTGACCCAAAGTGTACATAGGAATCAACGGAGTCATCCCCGCAGTGTCACCAAAATCGTACTTAAGAACACCCTTGGTTAGTTTAGGACAGGCAGCCGGCTCTGCCGCTATAAACTCAACCTTTTTACCACCATTAAAACAGTGCCTCATAAAAGGGAAAGAGATACCCGAAAAGTTAGAACCGCCACCAAAGCAACCAATAACCTTATCGGGAAATTCCCCGGCAATAGCCATCTGCTTTTCGGCCTCGAGGCCGATAATTGTCTGATGCAATAATACATGGTTCAACACGCTTCCCAGAGTGTAACGAGTATCGGGAGTAGTAACAGCTCTTTCAACCGCCTCGGAGATAGCCATTCCCAAACTTCCCCTGCAACCCGGGTCATCCGCCAGCACCTGCCTTCCGTAAGCAGTAATATCCGAGGGCGAAGGATAGACCTTTCCACCATAACTACCAATTACCACCTTACGATACGGCTTTTGCTCATAACTCTGCTTAACCATAAACACTTCAAGATCTATCCCAAAATAGTTGCAGGCAATACTCATAGCACTACCCCACTGACCGGCACCTGTTTCTGTTGTTAAACGAGTGATACCCTGCTCTTTATTGTAAAACG
Source organism: uncultured Muribaculaceae bacterium (assembly GCA_964349315.1). Taxonomy (GTDB): domain Bacteria; phylum Bacteroidota; class Bacteroidia; order Bacteroidales; family UBA932; genus Bact-08. The sequence continues at coordinate 435 of CAYGGD010000131.1, read as the reverse complement.
CCTGAGCAAGAGCTGTATTTAGTTTATGAGAACCAACAGGGCTTACACTTTCGTTTTTGAAAAAGATTTTTGCTTTGGTATCTAACGCCTTTTCCAGAGCTGTTGCCCTTACCAAAGGAGTGGGGCGATAAATTTTATACAACTCAAGCACCTGTTCGGGGATATCCAACCATCGCTCAGCAGAAAATTCTTGCTTTACCAACTCTTTTGCAAACAAACCTTCCATTTCGGCCGGCTTAAGCTCCTCTTTTGTTTGCGGATTTAGCAACGGCTTGGGTCTGTTGGGCATATCTGCCACAATGTTATACCATTGCCTCGGAATTTCACTCTCTGTTAGTTGAATTTTTTTAGTTGCTTTCATCGTTTTAAATAATTTAAAATTGAAAAATTGAACAAAAAAAAGGCCCGATGCGTGAGCACCGGACCTTGTATAAT
>CAYGGD010000130.1:0-4599 GCA_964349315.1 uncultured Muribaculaceae bacterium | reverse complement strand
TTACAATCCCGTTTTTCAGTTTTTGTCTGCAACAAACTCTTATCACAGAATAAGTGTTTAATTTTATATTTATATATTATGTCATATCTTTTTACATCAGAATCGGTATCTGAGGGACACCCCGACAAGGTGGCCGATCAAATTTCAGACGCTATTCTCGACGAATTTCTCCGGCTCGACTCTGAGTCGAAAGTTGCCTGCGAAACATTTGTAAGCACCGGCCTTGTTGTTGTTGGCGGTGAAGTTAAAAGCAATGCGTATGTTGATATTCAACAGGTTGTCAGGAGAGTTGTCAATAGAATAGGATATACCAAAGCAGAATATATGTTCGATGGCAACTCATGTGGAGTGCTTTCGGCAATTCATGAACAGTCTCCCGATATTAACAGAGGGGTAGAAGTTGACACTCCGAGCGAACAGGGGGCCGGCGACCAGGGAATGATGTTCGGATACGCCTGCCGCGACACAGAGGAGTATATGCCTTTGGCACTCACATTATCGCATATAGCTCTTCTCGAACTTGCAAAAATTCGAAAAGAGACCTCTCTTATGCCTTACCTTCGCCCCGACTCAAAGTCGCAATTCACAATAGAGTACAACGACAACAACACCCCTTTGCGTGTTCACACAATAGTGATTTCCACACAACACGACGAATTTGACAGCGACGACCTCTCTATGCAAACCCGAATCAAAAGTGATGTAAAGAACATCCTGATTCCAAGAATTCTGAGTCGACTGCCCGCCGAAACACAAGCTCTGTTTAAAGACGACTATATTTTACATGTAAACCCAACCGGCAAATTTGTGATAGGCGGCCCTCATGGCGATACTGGCTTAACCGGCAGAAAAATTATTGTGGACACCTATGGCGGAAAAGGGGCCCACGGAGGTGGAGCTTTCTCCGGCAAGGACCCCAGCAAGGTAGACCGTTCGGCAGCTTATGCGGCAAGATACATTGCAAAAAATCTGGTAGCCGCAGGTGTTGCAGACGAAATTCTGGTTCAGCTGGCATATGCAATTGGTGTTGCGCGCCCGGTAAGTGTGTTTGTTAACAGCTTTGGAACAGGATTCAGGAGAAACCCCGCTCAATTTATTTCCGACTCTCAAATTGCAGCTAAAATAGAGGAGATTTTCGACCTTAGGCCTGCTGCAATTATCGAAAAATTCGGATTAAAATATCCGATTTACGAAATTACTGCCGCTTACGGACATATGGGGAGAGATCCTTTTACTTCCCTTACCGATGTTTGCAGAAACGGAGAGATTGTTAAAGAAGAGGTTCAGTTTTTTGGATGGGAAAAACTCGATTCAACCAATCTTGTCAAACAGAGTTTCGGAATTTAATTACACGCTGTCTTCTTTCCAGAGCAGCTTTTTGCCGAATCCGAGACGATTATCGGTAAATTTAAATTCCTTAACCTTTAATAACCATAAGTCGGCCGGTTTAAGAAGAGCATACGGAAACCGCTTCAGGTACCTGAGGCGGTATCTGTTTAAGAACCCCCCTTCAGGTATTTCCATTGTTGCACAAAACTGAACACCTCTGATTAATCCAACAGTTTCGGTCTCAAGGGAAATAACTCCGGCTACCAAGGGCTCCTTTGCGTTTCTGAGTATCTGTATATGTCTGGTTTTTTCTTCTGAAGTAATCACAAAAAGGCGCTCCTCTGATATATATATATAAAAAGCACTCCACCCCCACAAATCACAGCCATCGCTTACAGTGAGTGCTGCAACATGGTGCTCTTCTATAAAGTCTGTTATTCTCTTATCGGGACTTGCCATTGTCATTCATAAACAAATAAATTTTATCTGATCTTCTCAGGCGATTTCCCTCGGGGACAGGTATCGAACAATACTCTCCCTTAACTGCCTCCTTAACATTATTGAGATTGACCCGTATTTCAGACACCTTATGCTCAACCACTCCGGTAGATGGTCCAATTATCAGAATCTCATCTCCTGTTTTCAGCTTTCCTGTCTCAATCAACACCTCTGCTACAGAAATATTTGTGAAAAAATTGGTCACTTTACCAACATACTTTTTCTTTTTAGTTGCCTTGTTACCATATACATCGCTCCACTCTCCAAGTTTCGCCCCCTGATAGTAACCATCCCAAAAACCTCTGTTAAAAACTGAAGATAAACTTCCCTGCAGTTCCGACACCAGCTCCTCCGTAAACTCTCTGCTGCAAACAGCATCGGCTGCTTTTCTGTATGCTGCCGTAACACTCTTTACATACTCAGGTCCTCTGGCCCTTCCTTCAATCTTAAAAACCCTTATCCCCGAATCTATGATTTTATCTGTAAAAGCTATTGTACATAAATCTTTTGGCGACATTATATACTTATTATCAATCTCCAGCTGCGAACCTGTCTCTAAATCGGTAACCCCGTAACTTCTGCGACAAAGTTGATAACAAGCACCTCTGTTGGCTGAGGCATTATACTCGTGTAAACTGAGATAGCATTTGCCCGAAACAGCCATACACAGAGCTCCGTGGCAAAAAAGCTCAAGTTTCAAAAGCTCTCCAGACGGGCCGGTAATATTCTCTTTTAAAATTGCATTATATATATCCTTCACCTGGTAAAGGGTTAACTCTCTTGCCAGTACAACAACATCGGCAAACTGAGAGTAATACTTAACACTCTCAATATTAGACACATTAAGTTGAGTAGAGATATGCACCTCCATTCCCCTCTCCCTCGCATACAAAACAACAGCCATATCTGAAGCAATAACAGCCGAAACACCCGCCTTTGCAGCAGCATTAATTGTTTTTTTAACCGATTCAAGATCGGAATCGTAAACAACAATATTTAAAGTCAGATACGACTTTATCCCCGCATCATTACAAATTTTCACGATTTCAGGTAGAGAGTCCTCAGTAAAATTATTGGCCGAATGTGAGCGCATATTCAAATTACCCACTCCAAAGTAAACAGAGTTTGCCCCACCTTGAATTGCTGCAACAAGCGATTCAAAGTTGCCGGCAGGTGACATTATCTCAATATCTTCCTTGTGAATATCCAACACTTTGTTAATGAATTAAATTATAGTAATTATAAATCTTTTTCAACATTTCGGCGGGTTTCAGTCCATTCAGGCAAATATAATCTCCCCTGAAACACTCCTTATTTCCAAAAACCGAGCACGGCCGGCACTCTGCAGGTGCCATAACAGCATTTTCAGGATCTTGCCCCCATCCGTAAAAGCCTGCAAAAGGGTGGGTTGCCCCCCATACCGAAATTACAGGTACTTTTTCAGAGGATGCAAAGTGCATATTAGAGGAGTCCATACAAATCATTAGGTCTGTTTCTTTCATCTGCTGCAACTCCTGACAAAGCGAACCGATACCGGCAAATGATTTAACTCCCGGGAATTTTCTCTCCCATAAAGACAATTCATATACCTCTTTTTCACCACCGCCAAATAAAAAGACAGAGAATTTACCCGACTTACTCAAAGCAGAAACAACCTCCTCCATATATTCCAGAGGCCACTGCTTTCCTTTGTGTTTAGCAAAAGGGGCTATCCCAATTATATTTTTATATTCACATTTCTTATGGTAATCTGCTCTGCCAGAAAAATTTAAAGGAGTAATATTTAAAGAGTTTATTACCTTTTCGTAACGAGCCATCGAAGAATCGAGCTGACGGACAACCTTGTTGTTTTTTCTTGTGAGCATTTTTTTATCCTTTCTGCCTTTGTCAATTCGGGAAAAGGGGATCCCTGAAAAGATTAAGAAAAACCGTACTATAAATGTTCGGAGAACAGAGTGTAAATCGGCAACAGCATTAGGTTGTAATAACTTAACTTCTCTGGACAACCGGTACATTCCTCTTATACCCCTGTGCTTATCCTTTAAAAAGACAGGAAAAAACGACAAATTCTCAATCCCCGCAAACAGCGGCTCTACAATTGGAGGCGAAACCATTGTAAACAGTGTCTCTCTGTTATTGGCCGCATACTCGCGAAGTAACGGGGCGGCAATTGCGATGTCTCCCAAAGCAGAGAATCTGAGTAAAACTATATGTTTGCTATACCGCTTTACCTCCTCCATACAAAACAGGATTTAGAGAGGGGTCATTGTACATTTTCATCTGTTTATAAAGCTTCATAACCTTAGAGCCATTCTTCAGTTCATCAATTAAGTAATCAATTGCTCCAGACAAATCATCTCTTTGAACTAAAAGAGTATTTAACCTGGTATTGCAAACTGAACGGTGCTCCTCAGAAGCGCCGTCTCTGTTTGCCTCCTGGCTCATATGGAAAATTTTCAATGCCAGTATGGAAAGGCGGTCTATTGCCCATGCAGGCGTTTCTGTATTGAGAGTACAGCCTGCCTTTAGCTTAACATTCAAAAATTTATGGAAAAAAAAGTTATCAATTAACTCAACCATATCAGTTCTCTCCTGATTTGACTTGTCTATTCTCCTTTTAATCTTTAACGCTGCTACAGGATCAATCTCCGGATCTCTTATTATATCCTCCAGATGCCACTGAACACAGTCAATCCAGTTTTTGGTATAGAGATACCATTCAAAAGAATCTTTATTATAAGGAACAGAAATGAACGCATCTATATTATCATT
>CAYGGD010000129.1:0-4604 GCA_964349315.1 uncultured Muribaculaceae bacterium | reverse complement strand
CATAGTTCAAACAATATCATATCTATCAATAATGTATTTATCAATATTGTATCTGCTGATCTAAACTATACACTTATTTACTGACTTAAAATAAATTATGAAAAAACTTCTCTCTCTTACTCTGATATTGTTGTTCTCTCTCTCTGTGACACAAATTTTATCTCAGAATATTAACGGATCTTCTGAATTTAAGTACAGACGGAGCTCACTCCATACAATACTTATGGAGCTGGACAATTTCCCCAAAAAGGATACGGTAATAAAGGCATATTATAATGCTCCTTTCCCGGATAAATATAATGATCACACAATTGATGTAAAATCATTTAATCCAAAACTCTACCCGATATCAGACGAAGAGAGAGCCTCCTCAGGCGTTAAAAAAACATTCGGAGGAGCCCTAAAGCAGGGTATGTTTGCCAAACCGGGAGAGGCAAACGACGATCCTGCCAGCTATGACGACACACTTGTTATTCGCAAATTCTTTAAAGATAAGAAAGTTGCAAACAAGATGGTTGCAAAATGGTTCAACAGACAGCCTGACGGGAGTTTTGACATAGAACTTATTGCCGACAGAGGGATGTTTGATGCCTCATTTCTTGATACAAAAACAGCCATGGCATCATCAGACGGGATAAGCCTTTTGAAAACAGCCGGCCTCGATCTCATATACAACACATTTGTGGTTGTCTCAAAAATGAATTTTCTGAGCAATGAGATTCCTGCAGCTGTAATTAGGGAGGGTGCAATTCTTGCCGCGAAAGAGATTAAAAACGGGCTTTTGCAGGCAGCCGCTATCACTGCAGCAGAAGTTGCTTACAAAAAGGCAAAAGAGGGGTATTCTGTGTGGACAACCTCCTATCTGTACCAGCTTGACTGGAATGACTCTATTCAGCACGTCTTTTATAATGATCTCTATATTGACGCAACTAAAATTGATGCCGCAAAGAAAAAGGTATTTGATACGACAAGCCTGTTTCAGTTGAAATTTATTGGAGCGGAAAAATCAAGAAGTCTTGTCACTTTTTCTCTCAAGACAAAAAGGACAGAAGAGCAAATTGTTGAATTGGCAACAATAAGAAACATTGATGCTGTTTTTGCAAAACTTCAGAAAAGTTATGACATTTTCATGCCTAAAACTCCTCTTTACACAGGGAATCCAATAACTGCAAAAATTGGTATGAAAGAGGGGCTTGAAGGAGGTGAAAAATTTGAAGTTTTTGAACAGGTAATGGATCAGAAGACAGGTGTTATATCATATAAAAGCATGGGAAAGATAGAGGTTGATAAGAATCTCATTTGGGATAACAGATTTAATCTCGGTTCAGAAGATCCCGATAACGGTGATGAAAACAGCAAAAAACCGGTATTGGATCGCACCACATTTAAAGGTGGTAAAAATTACTATCCCGGATTACTGATTAAACAGATAAAATAGATATAAATAAATAAAAACCTGCACTATGAAGAAAGTATTTAAAAAAACGACCCTTACATTAATTATTACTCTCCTCTTTTTATTAATTGCCTCTGAGGCAATGTATGGGCAGTCAAGGAGAAATAAAAAAGAGAACACTGACATCTGGAAGTACGAAATAGAAGGCGTTCAAACAGGTGTTCAGGGGACATACTTGATAAAGGTTTGGTCATACTCTCCGAATGCAAACCTGGCAGTTGAACAAGCTAAAAAGAATGCTGTTCACGGAATTATATTTCGTGGTTTTGCTGGAACAGGGAGGGTTCCCGGACAAAAGGCACTCGCTACAAATCCCAATTTGGAGGAGGAGAAGCAAGATTTCTTCCGACTGTTTTTTGCAGAAGGGGGTAAGTATTTAAAGTTTGTGTCGCTCACTAACGATGGTGCCGTTGCTGCAGAGGACAGACTAAGAGTTGGAAAAGAGTATAAAATTGGAGTAATAATGTCTGTAAATGTAGATGCCCTCAGGAAAGATCTTGAAGAGGCAGGAATTATTAAAAGTCTGGGACGTGGATTTTAATTTAAAATAAACAGATATGAAAAATAAACAGGTAAACTTACTGATAATTGCATCTATTATTTTACTCGCATCAGGATGCGCAGCTCCGGTAACTGTAGCAGGAAACTATACATACAAGACCGAGTGTCTTGGAAACGACCAGGATGGTACTCAAATTGTAAAAGCCTGGGGGAGCGGAAAAAGGAGAGCAGAGGCTGTTGATCAAGCAATGAAAAATGCAGTAAATGATGTGTTATTCAAAGGTATAACCGAGGGTGTAAACGGCTGTGAAATGAGACCGATTGTATCCGAAGTTAATGCAAGACAAAAATATGCATCATATTTTAATTCATTCTTTACAGACAAAGGTGCCTATCTCAATTTTGTAGAACCAAGGTACAGGAATATCCAGGATGGAGATCTAAAATCTACCCGAAGCGGATTAACTGCCGGAATTATTGTAAGAATTTACCATGCCCAACTTAAACAAAAGATGGCAGAAGACGGTATAATCAGATATTACTAATAACTATTTAACTATGAAGAAACTGATAATTACAACGATACTGATTATTTATTCAGTTTTGCCTGCACTATCTCAGGCAAAAAAGCCCACAATCATGGTTGTTCCAAGTGATTTGTGGTGCAACACAAACGGCTATATGATGGAGTTTGACAATCAGGGGACCCGGGTTAAACTACCAGATTATAAAAGAGCTCTGCAGGAGAATGCCGATCTTATGGTGGTAATAAGCAAAATAAATGAGCTTATGACCCAGAGAGGTTTCCCGCTTAAAAACCTCGAATCATCACTAAAGTCTCTTGAAACAGAAGCTGCTGAAACAGCTATGAGTTCGAGCAGAAGCGGAGCTGAATTAAGCGAAAGCCCTATTGACAAACTTAAAAATATTGCACGGGCAGATATATGGATACAGATGACATGGACAATAAATACTATGGGTCCAAGAAGGTCTGTGACATTTGTCTTGCAAGGGCTTGATGCCTATACCGACAAACAGGTTGCAGGGGCTTCCGGAACCGGAAATCAGCTAATAGCAACAGAGCTGCCTATTATGCTGGAAACGGCGGTGCTTTCTCATCTTGACAATTTCAACGGGCAGCTTCAACAACATTTTGATGACATGTTTGAAAACGGCAGAGAGATTACACTAAGAATCAGAAAATGGGACTCTTTCGATGGTGACCTTATGACTGAATACGGTGGAGATGAACTAGGCTTTCAGATAGAGAGCTGGGTTTCGGATAATACTGTTCAGGGAAGATTCAGTACAGCAGATGCATCTGAAAACAGAATGATATTCGAGCAGGTAAGAATCCCTCTTTACGATGCAAACAACAGAGCCGTTGATGCCCGTACCTGGGTAAGAGGATTACAGCGCTATTTAAAGGACCGGTTTATGATCGATTCCAGAATAACCATGAGAGGCCTTGGACAGGCAACTCTTACAGTCGGAGAAAAATAACTATAACTTGAATACTTTAGATATGAAAAAGATATTACTGATAATTTGTATCCTTTTAACCGGCAATTATGTGCTATGTCAAAATACATACGGAAGTGCCGATGATGAGGCAAGAATTGTGCTTAACACCTATATTCCCGATCAGGTAGAGGGAATTTCTGCAGTAACTAAAAATTCTCTCGCAAACAAGTTAAGCCAAATAGCCTCTCAAAACGGGATGGGTGGCGCCTCATACAATCCAAGATTCATTATTACAGCCAATATTGTAGCTACTACAAAGAATATCACTCCAACCGTTCCACCAATGCATGCATACAATCTGGAGGTAAACCTGTATATCGGTGATGGAATTGATGGAATTATGTTTGCGTCACACTCTGTAAATGTTAGAGGTGTAGGTGATAATGAAACCAAAGCCTATTTGGACGCTATCAAAAACATAAAGACTCGCGATCCTCAGTATCAAAATTTTATTGAAAACGCCAAAAGAAAAATTATTGAGTACTACAACGCAAACTGCGATCTGATTATTTCCGAAGCAAAGGCATTGGAAAGTATGCATGAATATAACGCTGCACTTGCCACTCTGTTCCGAGTCCCAAGTGTATGTAAAGAGTGTTATGAAAAGTGTATGCAGCTTCTGGGACCGATTTTTGACAAAAAAATTGATCATGATTGTCAGGTTCTTCTAGCTCAGGCAACAAATGCATGGAATTCCGGGCAAGACTTCAATGCCGGCCAGCGTGCTATCAGGTTTCTCGCAGGAATTGACCCACAGGCATCCTGCTTTCCAAGTGCAATAGCCTTATCAGAGAGAATTGCCAAAAGAATAAAAGAGGTGGATCAGAGAGAATGGAACTTTTTACTGAAAGTTCAGCAAGATAACGTAGATATCAGCAAGCTTAGAATAAGGGCAATGAGAGACATTGGAGTCGCCTACGGCAGTAACCAGCCAAGGGTAATTTACAACATTCGGGGCTGGTGGTAAAAATATAGCAAACATTATCAGTTTGAGAGAAATTGCAATTGTGAATCGAATGGTTTCAATTTGGAGTTTCTCTCTTTTTTTTCTTATATTTACCCTATCATTTTTTGTCTAACTAGAATACTCTACCCCGATAGACAAACCGGTCAATGTACCCAA
>CAYGGD010000128.1:0-4717 GCA_964349315.1 uncultured Muribaculaceae bacterium | reverse complement strand
ATGTATCTCCATTACCTAATGTTTGAGGAATATATTTTTTCTTAAATTCTCTAGCCAGTTCTATTTCCACATTTTCCTGATCTATGGCCTCCCATCGATATTTTATCCGTATCTCCAGAACTGCCTCAAATGCCAATTTCTGCACATGGAGCTAATTAATTATCTGTATCGATTTTTATGTGTTCAAATTTTGAGCATTCTTTGAGTATTCTTTGAGCATTTTATGGGTAAGTATTTATAAACATATTTATATGTTTGTACTATTGTTCTGTATAATAATCTAATAAAAATATCAGGAGAAAACTTTAGCTACAAAACACTAATTTTACAGTCTTGCTAACTGAAAGTTAAAAATTTTTAGCTTCGACAATAAACATAGGAAATGTTATTATTTCAGGGCATTTAATAAATGATCCTTACCAAATATTTACTTTTGGACCTCTAAGAAAGCCAACGCCAGGAAATTAAATTATTATTAATCATGAAAAAACTAATTTTTATATTTGTAATTGTGCATTTTAACATAAATGCGAACTTTCTTTTCTCTCAGAATATTAATAAATTGCCAATAAAGGTGAGAGATAGCCTTTTAATAGAGATTGCCGATAAGGCGTTGGAGAAATACGGACCTGAGTATAACAGAGGATATCTCACTCCTGTAGTAAAATACGAAGGTGAATACACGGGAGGAGATTATAAAGGTAAATCTTTTTATACTGTAACGTACCCCTATGACAAGTCTAAAGAACTTTTTGAGAAACCTTATTCAGCTCAAGTATATGTTTTAAGTGAAAATGGAAAGGTTCTAGTGATAAGTTTTGGTAATGGATACTTTTATTTTATTGAGGACATTGAAAAGAAAAAACAAAAAGTAGAAAAAATGCCTTTTAGTACTAGTAAAAAGCAAGAGGTATTTAAACTTTAAGCCACTACTATACCTAGTTTTCTATTTGGCCTGTTAACTTGCAGAATCATTTTGCATTTAATGAAAAAGATCGTATATTTGCGGGCCTTTTCTCGAGAAGATAAGGAAGTTAATAATAATAAAAACTTTAAATTCACAGTATTATGGCTGTTAAAATTCGTCTGGCCAGACACGGTAAAAAGAATTTCGCATTCTTCCATATCGTAGTAGCAGACAGTCGTGCACCACGCGATGGTCGCTTTATTGAGCGTATCGGCTCATACAACCCAAACACAAATCCGGCAACAATTGAGCTCAACAATGAGAAGGCACTCACATGGCTTCTTAATGGTGCTCAACCTACTGATACTTGCCGCAGAATCCTATCCTACAAAGGAGTTCTACTTAAAAAACACCTTCAGGAGGGAGTTAAAAAGAGCGCAATAACACAGGAGATTGCAGACCAGAAATGGGCGGCATGGATGAGTGAGAAGGAGTCAAAAGTGAGCTCTAAGAAATCTGAACTGGCACAAACCGGTCGTGAAGCCAGAAAATCTGCTATTGAAGCAGAGGCAAAGGTAAAGGAGGCAAGAGCAGAGGAGATTGCTAAGAAGAAGAGAGAAGAGGCTGCAAAAGCTGCAAAAGAGGCTGCTTCTCAGGCACAGGAGGCTGCCGAGGTTACTGAAACTCCGGCCCAAGGTGATGAGCCTGCTGCCGAAGCAACAGAAAATCAGGAGTAATCAAGATGTCAGCGTCGGCAAATAATTTGCTGCCTGTCGCAAAGGTCATAAAATCGTTCGGGACAGATGGAGGAGTGGTAATTAAGTACTCTCCGCATTACCGGGAAGATATTGATGTAAAGAGACCGGTATTCATCACTTATGATGGATTACCGGTCCCCTTTTTTATTGAAAGCATATCAAGCAAAGGGAGTGATCAGGCAGTAGTAAAACTTTCGGGGATAGATACCGACCGTCTTGCGGGGGAGATCTCCGGCGAGATTATCTATATAGAGAGCTCCGGTTTGAGAGTCGAGAAATCTGAGCCATCACCGGAAGACTTTACAGGATTCGGAGTAGTTACAACAGAAGGAGTGGGTATTGGAGAGATTGTCAGGTTCTATGACTACCCGGGAAACCCATGTTTTGGAATATTACGCAGTGACGGAAGTGGAAGAGAGATGCTGCTACCTGTTCATGAAGATATTATTAAAAAGATTGACCCCCGGAAAAGAGTGATTACTGCTCATATTCCCGAGGGTCTTCTTGATATTTAACCCCTACCGATATTTTTTTTAATTCATAGAGATCTGAAGACCCAAAGTGAGTCTGGGCAACTCTAATGCCACCTCCTGAGGATTAAACAGATTTGTTACTCTGTACCTTGCATAAAAGGAGTACTTCCCTTTTGATATTGCTCCATACAAACCGGCCTGAACCGGATTGAATTTAGAACCATCCCTGTACTTGTACTTATTCTGCTTACCATTCTCTATAGTCTTTACATTAAATCTCTTACTATAGGAGAAATCGGCATATCCACCCAAGTCGAGCATAAATGGCTTACCTCCCATTGGAAACAGATAGAATCTGTTGATTATTCCTGTACCAAGATTATCAGTTCGGAAATACTCTTTTTTCACCTCACCCGGAATATTTGCAAAGAAGGTCTCATCTGCAGCAGCACCTTTAGTCCTATAGGTGTAGCAGGTGTACTGAAAGGTTGTCCCTATAGCATATCTCGACCCGGTTCTGTGAAAATATTTGAATCCCGCCTCGAGGGAGTATGAACTACCATAGTGCATTGGCAAAAACTCCTCATTTGAAGTGGGAACTGCCATACCGATACCTATAAAGAACTCCTGATAATTTCTGGGGTATCTTGCCTTTTTTACACCGGTTGCACCCCTTTGCGGCTGAATTACATCATTGTACCTACTTACATCTGCTGTATCTCTCTTTCTCACACTAATTGGTGACTGAATAGCAATCTCTGCCTCTCCTATCTTTACAACTGTTTGAGAGTATGCACTCTCACCCGATATTGTCAACAGTGCACCTGCCATACACGAGATAAGTATATATTTAATCTTAAAATTTTTCATAATCTGCTATACATTAATTATTTAACCTTAATACCCCCGGTCATTGCAGCATTGATAACTGTCTTATCTATACTCCCGAAAATTGAGATCACAGAGAACTCCTTTGGTGTTGTGGTGTAGAAGAGCAGTGCCCCCTGTGCGCTCTTGGTTACAAACATCTCGAGAAGCTCCTCCCCATCCTGAATCCTAACAATCCTGGTAAAGAGGTCACTTGAGGTGTGCTTTTCTAGCTCAGCTTTTAGAGTGCTCCAGAGTGGAGCGCCGTTCTCCATTGCAGAGGTTTTGATATTGATTATACGCAGCTCTGTTATCTTCGAAAGCAGCTCTTTGGTAGATGCATTAACATCGGATGTGCCTGCAATCTGAAGAAGTGAAGGGGAGATAACAATGGACTCTACCGATTTTTTCTTCTCGTACTTATCCAGTATCTCGTTAATCTGCTTACTCTGCCCTAATGCCGCCGCAGGTAGTGTAATCGCGAGAAACATCAGTATTAATAGTCTTTTCATCACATTTTTAATTTAATTGTTATGCTGGTCAGTTTAAGTTTAAGCTCTCATTATTCAAGACGACTACCATCACTGTTTTGTGACACAACTCTGCTAAAAGAGTTTAATGAAGATAGTGCATCACCCATTTTGCTCATGCTCTCTAACTGCTCCGAGCTCTTTCTATATCTCCCTAACATAGAATTTATCTGGCTCATCTGATCATCGGCCTTGTCCAGAGCCAAAGTTTTATTATTTACAGTTACTCCGTTAATTACCAGTCTTAAAGAGTCACCTCTTTGGGGCATAATAAGATATGTAAAGAGAGCAAAAGATGCTGCAACAGCCAATGACATCCATCTAAAGCTCACCTTTCTCACAAACGGCGAGCCCTCTCTTTTGCGTGACACCTCCTCGACAGTGTGGTCAAGCTTCTCACTACTATGGTCAAGCCTCTCACTACTGAGGTCAAGCTTCTCAATCTCATCAGAGAAACAGTTAAATAGTGGCTTGTAGATAAGAAGATCATCCGCTATTGAATCATTTTTAAAATAATCCCGGATAATCTGCTCCTCATTTAAGGTTGTCTCTGCGTTAAAGTACCTTTCTAAAAGATCTCTAACCTCTTCTAATGTTGCCATTTGATAATAATTTTTCTCTTAATTTTTGCCTAGCTCTCGAAAGGAGTGTTCTTACATTTCCCTCTGAGGTCTCCAAAATCTTTGCAATCTCCTCCATCTCGTAACCCATAATATCCCGCAGCCTTACTGCAAGCATCTGATCGTTTGGAAGCGAACTTAAGTAAGAGTTGATGTTGCACATCTCATCTTTGCTCTCAACAATCTCCAAAGGATCCGACTCTGTATAGACCCTGAAATTGGGGTTAAGGGGGTCTGTGTTGTTCTTCTTTAGCTTGAGATAGTCGAGACAGACGTTCTTTAGAATATGGTGTGTAAGAGCTTCCGGATTCCTGACTTCCTGGATTTCATTTGATTTCCAAAGCCTTATAATCGCTTCTTGTACCATATCTTCGGCCGTAGAGGCTCCATCCTTTACAAAACCGCTTGCAAAGTTTATTAGCCGTGGCCGTAGTCTGTTTACCACTATGTCGAACTCTTGAGTTGTCATTCCGGTTATAAGACGAATAGCTTAAGGTTTTATTACAGATTTTTTAAGTTTTTTTAGCTTTTTAAAAAATAAAATTGAGCCCTATGTTAAGAC
>CAYGGD010000127.1:0-4740 GCA_964349315.1 uncultured Muribaculaceae bacterium | reverse complement strand
CTCCGAATTCGCAATGTTACATTTTTATTAAACTATAAATAACTGAATAACAAGCCACAAGTGCATATTATCAAAATTTATTACAAAAAAATCTTTCAAATTGTTTGCACGAATAAATATTTTACTAATTTTGCGCATTGTAAATATTTAGAAAAGGTTTGTTAGTACTTTTCATATGAAGACATTTAGAGCATTCTGTTATTATTATTACTTCTTTTATTTCAAAAGGGGCGGATGCATTATTGTCTTTTAAATTACAGTTTAATTAATGATAATCAGGCCCCTCAAAAAGGGGCCTTTTTTTATGCAAAAATGATAAATTCGTCAAAGAGATCAGAGGCAATTCAAGAGTACTACTTCTCAAGGAAGCTGAGAGAGGTTGAGCTTATGAAGAGTAAAGGAGCAGATGTAATAAATCTTGGGATAGGTAGTCCTGACCTTGCTCCTTCGGAATCGGTTATAAAAGCATTGGAAGAGTGTGCTAATAACTCTCATAATCATGGATATCAGAGTTATATAGGTATTAAGGAGTTGAGAAATGCCTTTTCGGAGTGGTACAAAAAATATTTCAATGTACATCTTGATCCCGATAGCGAGATTCTCCCCCTTATGGGCTCTAAAGAGGGAATAATGCACATAAGCATGGCCTATGTAAACCCTGGCGAAAAAGTGCTTGTACCAAATCCCGGGTATCCGACATACACATCAGTTACCAATCTGGTAGGAGCGGAAGTAATAAACTATAATCTTACAGAACGTAACAACTGGTATCCATCTCTTGAGGAGCTGGAAGATACAGACCTTACAGATGTTAAGCTTATGTGGATTAACTACCCACATATGCCTACCGGGCAAAAAGCGAGTAAGAGAGTATTTGAACAGCTGGTGCGATTTGCTCATAACCACAGTATTTTACTCTGTAACGACAACCCTTACAGCTTTATCCTTAACGACGATTATATAAGCTTACTGAGTGTCGACGGAGCAAAGGATATCTCTCTCGAACTAAATTCTGTCAGTAAGTCTCATAACATGCCGGGGTGGAGGATAGGTATGGTGGCAGGAAGAGGTGAGTATATAAAAGAGATAATCAAAGTAAAGAGCAATATGGATTCCGGAATGTTCCGCCCTGTCCAGATGGCAGCAGCAACTGCACTGCAGAGCGGAGATGAATGGTATCAGTATATTAACGGCAGCTACAGAGTAAGAAGAGAGCTTGCAGGCCGTATTTTGGATACACTTGGATGCATTTACGACAAAGATCAAAGAGGTATGTTTCTTTGGGGGCGTGTGCCTGCAGAATTTTCCGGAGGAGAACAAATGGCAGATCATCTGCTGTATAATGCTCATGTATTTATAACACCGGGTATTGTGTTTGGCACAGGAGGCGAGAACTACGTCCGTATATCACTGTGTGCAAATGAAAGTTTGTTATCTGAAACCTTGTCGAGGATAAAGTCAATTAAAAAGTAAAATGAAAAAAGAGGGAGATAATATTGTATGCATAGCAGGCCTTGGTCTTATTGGCGGGTCTTTGGCTTTGGCACTGAAAAAATGCGGATTTGCAAAAAAAATAGTTGGTGTTGACAACAGCATTTTAAATGCGAAAACTGCACTTAGTATGGGATTGGCTGATGAGATTTTGCCTTTGGAAGAAGGGCTTAAACAATCGGACATAATAATTTTATGTACACCGGTGCATATAATTAAAGATTTATTGCCAACTGTTCTGGACCAGATATCAGGGAGCTCAAAAGTTGTGACTGATATGGGCTCGACTAAGTGGCAGATTGTGCAAAGCGTCAAAACACACACCTCAAGAGGGAGGTATGTGGCTTTTCACCCTATCGCAGGAACAGAATTTTCCGGTCCGACAGCTGCCCAGGAAACACTTTTTGCTGATAAAAATGCAATTATTTGTGACAGAGAAAGGAGTGATGACGATGCTTTACGAACAGTAAAGAATATGGCGAAAATGTTGAAAATGAATATTTCATACATGAATTCCCGTAATCACGATTTGCATGCCGCATATGTCTCTCACATCTCTCATATCACCTCTTTTTCTCTTGCTCTTAGTGTTTTAGATAAGGAGAAAAAAGAAGAGAACATTCTGACTCTGGCCGCCAGCGGTTTTGAATCAACAGTACGATTAGCCAAGAGTAATGCTAAAACCTGGTCTCCAATTTTTCTTCAGAACTCAGAGTTTATAACTGAAGTAATAGATTCCTATCTGGAAAAAATGAATCTATTCAGGCAGTATATATCTGAGCAGAATGAGGAGGGTTTGTGTAATCTTATGAACGAAGCAAATGAAATAAAAAAGATATTAAAAACTTAAACAAAATGAAAAAAGGGATTAAAATCAAGACAATAAAAGAGTGGGAGTTTTATAAGGGTCGCCCTCTCACTATTTGTGGTCCTTGCAGTGCTGAAACTGAAGAACAGGTTATGAGAACGGCTGTCGAGCTTGCATCGTTAAACCGTATTGATGTTTTCAGAGCCGGAATCTGGAAGCCTCGCACCAGACCCGATGCATTTGAAGGTGTTGGAAGAGATGGTCTAAGATGGCTCAGAGATGTTAAAAGAGAAACCGGGCTTCCGACTGCAACTGAAGTTGCAAATTCGGGGCATGTAAATGATGCTCTTAAATTTGGTGTTGACATACTATGGATTGGAGCAAGAACCTCTGCAAATCCTTTTGCCATGCAGGAGATAGCTGATGCTCTAAGTGGAGTGGAGGCAACAGTGATGGTGAAAAATCCGGTAAATCCCGAGCTTAATTTATGGATTGGAGCAATTGAGCGAATAGCAAGGGCAGGGGTAACGCAGATTGCTGCAATACACAGAGGCTTCAGTGCATACGAACACACTCAGTACAGAAATCAGCCTAAATGGCTTTTGCCTATAGACCTGCGAAGAGCAATCCCGGAGATTCCGCTTATCTGTGACCCGAGTCACATAAGTGGTACAAGAGAGTACCTCTTTGAAATTTCTCAGAAAGCAATGGATTTGAACTACGATGGGTTAATGATAGAGACCCATATCGATCCTGAAAAGGCCTTAAGCGATAAAAATCAACAGATAACACCTCAGCAGCTACAAGCCTTACTGGTCAAACTTGTTTTGCGGGAGCAGGAGTCGAATGATTCGGCATTTTTGGATACACTCGGAGAGCTCCGGTCACAGATAGATCTTTACGACGACCAATTATTGGAGCTGCTCGAACAGAGAATGTTTGTTGCCGAAACCATTGGGAAATACAAAAAAGAGAACAACATAACAATTTTACAGAGCTCCCGGTGGGATGAGATTATGAAAAAAGCAGTTACCAAGGGTTCTGCAAAAGGGTTAAGTGAAGAGTTTATCAATATGCTGTTTAAAGCAGTACACAATGAGTCGATTAATCATCAGAACAGGATTATGAACAGCTAATAGAGCAAAAGGCCGAGTAGTCCTGCTCCGAGGATTACTCTTACCGGGCTCTGTTTTCCCCAATAAGAAATTGCAAATGCTCCGGCAAATATCAGCCAGCTCTTCCAGTCTACAAAGTTGTCGGGAGTAACAAGAAAAATTGCAGCGGAGGCTATGAGGCCTATAACCACAGGTTTAATTCCCTTCATAGCTGCGTCTGCCCATCGGTTTCGCTTATATTGACGGTACAGAAATGCTATTGTTAAAATAATAAGGAATGAGGGAAGACAAACGGCAAATGTGGCCAGAGCCGATCCCCAGATGTTGCCTGTTACTGTGTACCCGATGTATGTAGCGCTGTTTATCCCTATCGGTCCCGGCGTCATCTGCGACAGAGCAATTATATCTGTAAAGGTGGGGGCGTCTATCCATTTTTGTAACACCACCACCTCTGTTTGAATAAGAGATATCATAGCATACCCGCCACCAAAAGTGAAGAGCCCTATTTTAAAGAATGTTAAAAAAATATTGAGGTAAATCATAATAACTTATCGGCTTAAATTTTCGACCGTTTGATCAGCAGGTAGTAAAATATTCCGAGGAATGCTCCTGCCATTATTATCCATATAGGCGAAATACCAAGAAAAACAATAAGCAAAACCGATATCACCGGAATAAAAGAGGTTACTTTGTTGAGAGAGGCACTTTTCGACAGCGTAATAAGTGGAACAGCAATCAGTGCCACAACTGCCGGCCTGATGCCTGTAAAAATTTTTATTACTATGGGGTTTTCCTGAAAAGATCTGAAAAAAATTGCTATAAGCAAAATGATAATAAAGGATGGGAGAGCACTTCCCAGAGCTGCTATTATACTCCCTTTTATGCCTCTTAGCTTTTCTCCGATAAAAATTGAGACATTGATAGCAAGAATTCCTGGAGCTGATTGTGAGATTGCCAGATAGTCCAGAAATTCTCTTTCAGTAACCCATTTTCGGTTGTTTACCACCTCGCGTTGAATAAGAGGAATCATCGCATAGCCCCCTCCAATGGTAAAGGCGCCAATTTTGGCAAATGAGCTGAATATTTGAAGATATATATTCATAATGCAAAATTAGCTCAAATTATATGATTGTCATAATGTAAAGGATTAAAAATTAATTTTCTGACATACAAAAAGATAACTATGATGTTAGGGTGTTTGAATAAATTATTTAACAAATATTTTGTTTGATTAAAAAAAGTCACATATCTTTGCAGCCCGTTTCCAAAATGAAACTTATAGGGAGATAGTTCTTTGATAGCATAGATAAAAGAGTAACAAGGTAG
>CAYGGD010000126.1:0-4793 GCA_964349315.1 uncultured Muribaculaceae bacterium | reverse complement strand
GCTTTTTCCCCTGTAATCATCTTTTCTATCATTCCCCCGGTTCGGGCAAATGTAGTGGAAGTAGCAATGGGTTTGCCGGATATCAAAAAGCTTAGCCAACTCAAAAGGCCTATGCCTATGCCTGCTGCATAGGGCGACCAGCTGACATCTGTAAAAACCGAAGCAATTGTTTCCATAATTTACTGTTTAAAATGGGTTTTGACCTCTTCGACCTTTGAATAAAACCTTGAACCGTGCGGATTTTGGCAAACGGCACAGCGCTTGGCGTATCCAGCAGCACTGTATCCTGTCATGCCCCCGGCTACATTGTGAAGATTTTTAAATCCTTGCTGGCCCAGAATACTTACCCCCAAGCTACTTCTGTTTCCGGAACTGCAAATTAAAATTATTGCATCCTCTTTGTTGAGCTCTGTATGCCTTGTGCGTAAATCGGCAACAGGGATATTTATGGCCCCCTCTATGTGACCATCTTCAAACTCTGCCGGAGCTCTTACATCGAGCAAAACAAATTTCTCAGAACCTGTAACCTTGTCGTGTAAGTTTTCTGAAGATAGCTGAGTTATGTGATTTGTTTTGAACCCACTAGTTACCCAACCGGTCATGCCTCCATCTAAATACCCTATTATACGATCCTGACCAACACGCCTGAGCCATTGGTTTGTAAGTTCGGCCTCTTTAAAACTGTCTGATACCACAAGCAGATCTTTATCGGTAGGTAAAACCCAACCTGCAAAAGTTGGCAGGTTTCCGTTAAAATCAAGGCTCCATGCCCCCGGAATATGCTGGCTTCCAAAGGCCAGATAGCTGCGCGTATCTACTACGGCAACATTGTCTTTTGCAATCATTTTTTTGAATACCTCTGTACCAAGCTCCTGCATAACCGGCAGCTGCGACTCCAGTGCAGGACCTTTGCGGTTTATGTCGCTACAACGGCTAAAGTGGTCGGGAGCCGGAGGCATATCTTCGGTAAGAGACTTAATAAATTGTGTTTTATCTCTGATTTGAAGTGCGGCGTTGTATTTTCTTTCGTACCCTATGGTGGTGCGCCACTTGGCACCCATAGCCCGTCCGCAGAGAGACCCTGCTCCATGTGCCGGCATCACTTCACAAAAATCGGGGAGTTTTAAAATTTTATCGAACAAACTGTGGTACAATTTTCCGGCAAGCTCCTCCGCTATATCGGGGAAGAGGTCGGGACGCCCTACATCACCAACAAACAGTGTATCGCCCACAAAGGCACAAACAGGATCCTCACCGCGGGAAGTGTCAACAACCACATAGCAAAGATGCTCCGGTGTGTGGCCCGGCGTTTCGAGCACTTTAATAACGATATGCTCTATTTTAATTGAGTCACCTTCGCTTAGCGCTACATGATCGAATGTGCATTTGGCAGATTTGGCCACATAAATTTTAGCCCCTGTTTTTTGTGCAAGATCCATATGACCCGAAACAAAGTCGGCATGCAGGTGTGTTTGCAGTATATGAGTGATTTTTACCCCCAGAGCACGCGCCTCTTCAATGTAAATATCTATATCGCGCTGAGGGTCAATAACCGCACAAATATCTGACCCGGCCAGAATGTATGAACTGTGTGCAATTTTGTTAATAAAAAAGTGTTTAATCAGCATATAAAGGTTATTAAGTGGTTTTATGTTTTTAAGATACGAAAAAATAGAAGATAGTAACGGTTAGCACCAGAAAAATAACGGTCATCCCACTGCCTGCCTTAATGTAGTCGGCATTTCGATATCCTCCGGACGACATTAAAAAGGCATTAACCTGGTGGGTAGGCAAAATAAAGGAGTTTGCAGCACAAACGGCAGCCATGAGCACTAGTGGACGGGGGTCGATGCCGGCTATGCTCGCAATGCTCATTACCAGAGGGGCCAGAACAACAATTGCCCCAACATTGGACATAAAGAGTGAGAAGAGTGTTGCCAGAACCCCTACCATCAGTGTGATAAAAACAGGGGGCATATCTATAACCACGCTCATAATATTATCTGCAAGGAACATTGCGGTACCTGTTTTTTGCATTGCCACACCCAGAGGGATTAACCCGGCAAGCAGAAAAACTACTTTCCATTCGACGGCTTCGTATGCCTCGGCTATGTTTAAAACACGGGCAAGTACCATACAAAGGGCGCCGGTTAAAAATGCCATAGAAATGGGAAAGCCAACCATAGCAAGGGTAATAGCAAAAACAAAGCATGCAACTGCCGGCCATGTTTTTGATTTCTCTTTTTTATACACATCAAAGCCGGTGAGCACAACAAAATCTGAGCTCTCCTTTAAATCAGCTACATTATCCCACCGGCCGTAAACAATCAGAGTATCTCCCGGGAGAATAGTAACATCAGAAAAATCGCCATCTACTCTCTCTCCTTTGTTAAAAAGTATTATCGGCTCAACAGCGTAGCGTTTTCTTAAAGAGTAATCCCGGATACATTTCCCGGTAAGCTCAGAGCCAGGTGGAATTATTATCTCGGCAAAACCGCTTACATTAGGGTTGAAAACATCAGCAAAATATCGGGATTCAGAAATGTCGATTAGCTGAAAATCTTTGGAAAATTGCTCAATTTTTGGATTAGATCCTAATACTGCAAGGGTTTGACCCTCGCTCAGCAGTGTTTCGCGCCAGGGAGCATAAACCACATCATTTCCCTTGCCGACACCCAGCAGGTTTACATTGTAAATATTCCACAACCCAGCTTGTTCGGGAGTTTTACCGACCAGTGAACTCTTTTCGTTAATAGAGAGTAATTTAATGCTGTTTGGTAAATTGAGCTTCTCCACCAGCTTCTCCTGTTCTGATTTGGATTCTTTGCCAATCTCTTTTTTCGGTAAAACTTTGTCACCGAAAAAAAGGAAATATCCTATGCCTGCCACTAAAAGCACAATTCCGACAGGGGTTACGCTAAAGAGATTATAGGGTGTATAACCCTCATTTTTCAATAGGTCGTTAACCAGAATAAGTGGTCCTGAACCAACCATGGTAAGAGTGCCCCCCAATATGGCTGCGAACCCGATTGGCATAATCAGCGATGAAGCGGGAATTTTAGTGCGTCGCGATACCTGAAGGATTCCGGGAAGAAAAAGTGCTGCTGCACCAATATTCTGTATTAAACCCGATAACAATCCGGTGGAGAGAGATAGTAATCCAATCAGGTTTCTTTTTTTTGTGCCTGCCTTGCTTATAATAAATTTAGAAAACTTATCCATAATACCTGTCCTGGCAATCCCGCGCCCCAGTATCATTACGCTCAGCATTGCTATTACGGCGTTACTCGAAAAGCCGGAAAACATCTCCTGAGAATTCAGAATACCGGTCCATCCCAGTGCAAGCATACAGCCAATGGCAACAATATCAATTCGAACCACATCAATCACCAGCAATATCACAGTTGCAGCCAGGATAAGTAAAACTATGAGAATGCTTGTGTCCATACTAGTATGAGTTTATTGCTCCTTTGTAAATAAAAAAGATCCTCCTGACTGTTTTAAAACCATAGAGTTTTCCTGAACATTGAACTCCATAACAATTCCTGCCGCTTCATATATGAATTTATCTTTCTCTGATGCGGTCAGAGTTAATGCCGGTTGTCCTGTCGCCTGTGCTACTAAGGTTCCGTTTTGCACGGTAATTGTAATTTTAATAGGCAGCTGAGCCGAGGAGTATGTTCCCGCATAGCTTTGTAACTCTTCTGCAGTCAGTTTGTATGTGGTAAAATCAGGAATATCATATGGCTTATTGAAGATGGCACTTAATACGGCAATGGAAACAAGATTTTGATTGTAGTTTAATCCATTACATACAAGTGAGTACGAGATGTTACTCTCTGGAAAGTGGCAAAATATTGAGGTAAATCCATCAATTCCTCCAGTGTGACCATAACCACGATGCTCGTAAAATGGAGTAATAAACAGGCCATAACCGAAGTTGTCGTTGATAGATGTCATTTGGGCAAGAGTCTCTTTATTAACCAGCGTACCATTAAAGAGTGCGTCGGCAAACCTTACTAAATCGGATGGTGTTGAGACAAGAGCCCCTGCTCCCATAGATACCGATGCATCTGTCTCCGTTTCGGCTTCCCACTCTTTTAAAAAGCGGTACGCCCTGCTTTCGTTGCTGTTAACATCAATTTCACCTCCCAAAAAAGTATTGTTAAGATCCAGAGGTTCTGTGATATACTCCTTTAAAAGTTGATTGTAAGATTTGCCGAAAACATCCTGCAATATAAATGTAAGCAGAACATAGTTAGAGTTACTGTATTGTGCCTTGCTTCCCGGTTCAAAAACGGAACCTCCTTCAATAATAACCTGAATCATCTCTTGTTGCGTTTTTGGCTGAGTGTTCCAGGTGTAGTAGCTGGGGTTATCGGTAAAGTTGAATATGCCGCTACGGTGCGACAGTAAATGGCTGATAGTAATTTTATCAGAATTAATAATTTCGGGGAAAAACTGCGAAAGAGTGTGGCTGAGCGTCAGTTTATTTTGCTCAACAGCTTTCATTACCAATACAGCAGTAAATGTTTTTGAAATTGACCCGATACGGTATTTGGTTTTTTCATTTGCTTTAACGGAGTTTTCGAAATCGGAGAATCCGATTGTATTGGAGTATATTATCTCTCCGTTGTGAGAAACGGCAACACTTCCCATAAACTTTTCGTTTTGGTCGAGTGCTTTAAAGTAGTTATCTAATTTGGTTTTATCAAAATTCTGCGCAAAGCAAAGATGAACAATGAAAGCAGCTGTAATTGTTAGTATAAAATGCTTCTTTGACATAAATAGGG
>CAYGGD010000125.1:0-4884 GCA_964349315.1 uncultured Muribaculaceae bacterium | reverse complement strand
AACGGTCCGATGGCACTGAAGAGGTACGGAAAGGGAACATCTCCTGATCCATTTTGAAGGCAGAGGTAAGGTGTTGGGCATCTCTGATCATCGGAACAGGTATTTGCCCGACAAAAACGGCACCTTCAAGAGAAGCTGTCTTATACAGTTCTGCGAGAGCTTTTTTAACATCTGTCGGATTGCTCCATAAACGAGAGATAATCATAGCATTTAGCCCTTCTGAATCGAGCATTTTTTTATACTCATCTACCTCTTTTTTGCAAGCATCGTATGTTGCATCGTCTATTATTATTGCAAACCCCCTCTTCTCTGCATAAGCAGATAAAGAGAGAGTAACTGCAACAATAAAAAGAATTATTCTTTTTATCATAAATATTTAGCCTTTAAAAGGTAAAGCCAAGTCCGAATGAAGTTAGTACACGGTTATCGTCTCCTTCAGACGGCTTGAAATAATCTACATTAAGCTTTAAATTAAAACCGAATTTATTCTCTTTACCAAGCGTTGAAAAATACGAAAGGGCGCCACCCACTTTTATGTAGTCTTGCTTCATAAACTGGAAGTCGGGCATCATAAAGTCGGTAATTACAACTGCTGCAGGTTCGGCTCCGCCATATTTATATGCCCCATCCATGTTATTTTTATAAATGAAATCGGCCCCGGCAATAAATTTACCCTTGGCATTTAATGGAATATTATATGCTCCGTTAACTCCAAGATACAGATTTTCTATTACCATTTTCGAAAACGGAACATAGTAGAAATCTTGGTTAAAACGGTAATTTACAAAAGCCCCGGCTTTCCACCTGTAATCGACGGCTGCATCACGGAAAAAGCTATAATTGGCCAAAAAGTCCTTTTGGGAGTAGTTTGAACGGATACTGCTGTATAAATCTACCCACTTCTGAACCTCGTATGTATTGTCCAAAACCTGAACATACTCAATACCGTTAGTATTGTAACTTGTATAAGAAATCTCCAACCGGTTAAGATTATCGCCATTTTTTACAACTACAACACCTGCCGAAAACTCATCCTCTTCGACAGATCCCTCTTTTTTGGGTTTTGTTCTGTCCCTGATAACATCCTCTACTCTGTAGCTGTAACCTCCTGTCGCCAGAATAGTATAGTCGCAAATATTATAGGAGTACTGAATTGCAGCACCAACTTTATTCCCGGTATATTGAAATGCCGATAAGCCCTGCAAGCCACCTATAACAGCTGTATAATGGTTGCCGAGACCCTTCATAACGAAAACATCCTGATTCACCTGAGAATTACTGTTTGTATGTCTCCTTCCCTCTTGAACCATATTTTCATATTCAAAATTAAGCCCGACTATATGCTCGCCAAAAACAGCAACAATAGACGGCTTGAGGTTTATTGAGTAGAAAAAGACTTCGGAACGGGGGTCAACCTGTTTAGCTCCCGTTTTTGCTTCATAAGTGGCTTCCATACCCAAAATATACCTTTCCCACAGTGGCTTGGAAGCAACCTTCATTGTCATGAAATAGTCCTGCTTAACCCAGTCACTTAAATTTGCATCGACAGGATAAAAAGGGACACCCCGGCGAGGGTTTAGCATTGCTGTATTGAAAAGGGTGTTTCTCTGAACCTCATTGTTATAAGAGAATTTCCCCCATCCATAACCTTCTCCTATCATCTGGCCACCTTCGGTTGACAGGCCAAGTGTTCTCTCTTTTTCTCCCTCTTGTCGTAATTTAAAATCACCGTTAGTCGTCTGGTATTTAAAGTCGAGTGTGGTGAAATTTGCAGCATTATCGAGTAAGAGGCCGGCACTGTTTCCTGTGTTAAACCACAACGATCGTGCCTTCATCAACTCAATGGACATTGGCGAGCTTGATCTCGCCTCGTTTTGGGCCACCGCACTCTGCACGGTAACAAGTGATAAAAATAGCACTAAAGCCCCATATATATATTTAACTTTTCTCATTTTAAAGTTTTTGATTTTGTTAAACATTATTTCCATGTATTCCAAGATGGAGCTTTTGCACCATATCTTCTGATCATCGGAGGATCCATTACCTCGAAATCTTCTGAGCTATTATTGGTATCGTAGAGTATAACCCTTCCATCTTCAAGAGTTTCTCTCACTTTGCGGGCTACACTCACTCCAAGATATGTACCTCCCACCGTAGCTGCACCTGCATCCAAAACAGCAGGCATCCTCTTAAGCTGAACTTGATTAGGATTACCTACCAGCTCAACGGCGTCAACAACATCTTCAATTGGTATTCTGTAAACCTGGGATGTTTGCCCCACAGGTGTTGTGTAGTTGTTTGGATCAATTGGTTCCGATGGGAAATAAATAACAAAGGCACCCCCAAAAACTGTTGTCAGCCACTGTAGAGTAGGTCTTGGCCAAAAGGCCATAGTCATATTTATCGCCGGATTATCAAGGATAATTGCAGTGGAGTTAACAAAAGTCTCAAACTCTGCGCTTAACAAATTAACCGGAGAGTTGGGGTTGAGATTTGATTTTTGGTGATTATCTGCCATTTGGGCAATAATAATAGATTCTCCCGGATTCAGAGGATAGTCCATGTTATCCGGCACCTGCCAAATCTGAAGTCCATACACAAACTTACCGGCATCCTCAGGCGGCCATACGGGAAGGTTTGCTGTTGCAGTCAGAGGGCTTATTATAGAGATAGCAAGTCCTCTTACGTTCTGAACCGATTCGCTGTTGTTGTAAATCTCATAAAACTGATCTCTGAAATATGAACCGCCGGTTGGAGTTCTCGACCCACAATAGAATATCTCTTTAAATACAAGAGCTCCGGAGCGCGAAGCGCCAACATTTATATTGATGGTTCTGTTATTGTTAACAATATCTACATTTACCGCATTACCACTATAATTATAAGTAAAGCCGTCTTCTGAAACTTCTGAAGAGACGGTGATTGTATATATTCCCGGAATAACGCCATCTACAGAAACTGTTCCTTGAGGGGTCATGGTTGTGTTAAGTTCGAACCTCTCTTCGTAGTTGATAAATCGAACATTAAAGTTTGAAGGGACAGGGGCATTTCCCAAATCGAGGGTCAAAACAACATTTGCAGAGAGGGTTTCAACCCTCCCGATTTTGGATATATCTTCGAACTGCTGGCAAGAGACAACGGTAAGAAGAACCAAAACCATACTTATTAATATTTTACCTAAATTTTTCATTTCTGACTCTTTTAACTATTTAATTTGCATTGCCAGTTCAAATCCGAAATACATCGGAATATTCAGCTGAGTGAACGAACCCGGAGTTCGTTTGCTCTCATACAAAGGTCTGTTATTAAACATATTGTTTGCATAGAAAGAGGCCTTTACATTCTCTCCAATCTCTTTGGTAAGATAGAAGTTAAATAAAAACACAGGGAAATATGACTCCATAATGTGTCTTGTCGGACTTCGAGATTCGAACATATAGGCAAATTCAGGATCATCCCTTTTCGACGGATCAAAAGGACGAACAATACCATCGACATGAGAAATATACGCTACAAACATGGTGTCATTACCGTAGTTGGTCCAAAATTTATTTGTCCAGTTAATCTGTGCGGTTGCTGTAAGTACAAAACCAATTGAAGGGATATTATGTGTCACTCTGAGGGTTGTTGTCAATCTCTCTCTTTCGTCCTTTTGAAACTGTGAATCGTAAATACCTACATTCCTTTCAAGACTATTTAGATTTCTCCCCGAACTGAAGCGATTTTCATCTTTCCACTCAGTTCCGCGCATATATGCTCCGTTAAGAACAAACGATGTTCTTATAGCATCGAAACGGCCAAAGTCAAAATCAAATTCAATCCCCCTGTTTCTGGCTCTAATGTTATTCTTTGGCGAAGAATATCTTATAAAGATATTGCTCGACTGCTTCTCTCTAAGTTTAGGGATTGATCCGGCCACAGATTCTCCTACCTCGTACTCTACATAGTTAATCAGCCGATAATCATCCAGCGAGTATCCCATATTGTAACCATTTACAAGATCTTCATAGAATCCGGTAACAGAAAAACGCATCTTTTTAACTCTTAAATCAAAACCCACTTCACTTTTTGTGTTTGTGGCAATCTTAAGATCTCTGTTTTTAGTATCGTAAATTTTTGTAGAAGACAAGAAGAGCTGCTCTGCCTCAGGCACTGATGCACTGTTAAGGGTGTTATAGTGAACAAAATCGAAATAAGCATTCTCAGGATACAGGAAAAGAGTTGTAGGAGCTTTTGCTGCAACGCCATAACCGCCTCTTATCCAAAGTTTAGACGGCACTAATTCAACAGACAAATTCGTTCTTGGGGCAAGAACACTTTTTCCGTTTATATTATCGTATCTTGCTCCAGCCTGTAATATCACATCTCTTTCTCCAATGCTCCAGGTCAAATTCTCCTCGGCATAAACTGAAAGTTGATTGATAAATGGAATATCCGAATATTTTCTTGGTCTTGGCGAAGAGTTCTCTGCCGAAAGCACTCTGAGAGGTGGATTCTCCAAATCGTACACCTTTCCATCTCCCAGGTTTCCGTCAGTTTTAAAATCGGCTCCTACCACAATTCTGTTTGTAACATTGCCGGTTCGTTTTGAGAATGTAGCATTTACCTTGGCAAATACATTAACCTCTTTACCGTAAATATCGTATCTGCTAAAATATTCGTTTGGCAAATATGTAGCGTAGTAGCTGCTTTCGCTGGCAGGAATGTTTGTAAGTTCTCTGCCATCTACATGATAAACCCTTTGGCCCGGCCTGTTGCTCAACACTGCCCCGTCAGTTTCTGACATTGAATATGCAGCAAAAGCATTTCCAAGAAGTTGCTGGCTGAATGAGTGTTTATCCCTATAGCTGCCTGATAAAGTGTACCTTATATTATTAAGCCATC
>CAYGGD010000124.1:0-4884 GCA_964349315.1 uncultured Muribaculaceae bacterium | reverse complement strand
TTATAAACTAATTAATAATTTGATTTTATGTTCAAAAGACATCCTAATGGATTAATCGCGGCAGCCCTGGCAAATATGGGTGAGCGCTTTGGTTTCTACACCATGATGGCTATTCTGGTACTGTTTCTTCAGGCTAAATTTGGCCTGAACGCTACACATGCCGGAATCATTTTCTCAGTATTCTATGCACTCATTTACATCCTTGCGCTTGTAGGTGGTTTGATTGCAGACAAAACAAGAAATTACAAAGGCACCATTTTGGCGGGGTTACTCGTTATGGCTCTCGGCTACCTGCTGCTTGCCATTCCAAGCCCGACCCCGGTACCTAATCAAACACTGTTTTTGATTATCAGCTGTTTTGCGCTCTTTGTAATCGCTTTCGGTAATGGTCTTTTTAAAGGTAATCTCCAGGCACTTGTAGGGCAAATGTACGACAACGAGCAATATGGAAAGATGAGAGACTCCGGTTTTTCAATTTTTTATATGTTCATCAATGTTGGTGCAATGTTTGCTCCTCTTGTGGCATCAGGTGTAAGAAGCTGGTGGTTGGGCACAAAAGGATTTCTCTATAATGCCGACCTTCCCGCGTTGTGTCATGCTCAAATCGATGGAACATTAACAGAAGGCGCCGCTGCTCGTCTTGCTACTCTTGCTCAGAATGCAGATGTTGCAGGTAACTATACAGGAAATATTGAAGGTTTTGTAAACTCTTACCTTAATGCATTTACAACCGGATTCCACTACGCTTTCGGTGTTGCTATTTTTGCAATGTTAATTTCGGTGGTTGTCTACCTTGTTAACACCAAGTATATGCCTGATGTTAAGAAGAAAGCTGTTAAAGGTGCTGGTGCTGAAAAGGGTGCTGTTGAAATGGATATCAAAGAGGTTAAGCAGAGACTTTATGCACTTTTCGCAGTGTTTGCTGTTGTAATTTTCTTCTGGTTCTCATTCCACCAAAACGGACTTACCCTTACATTCTTTGCCAGAGACTACACTCGCCTTAGTTTGGGTAACTTCCCAATTACTGTCGAGCTGTTCCAGTCGTTTAACCCAATTTTTGTAGTATTCCTTACTCCTGTTGTTCTGGCACTGTTCGGATGGCTCAGAGCAAAAGGGATGGAGCCTTCTACTCCTAAGAAAATTGCGATTGGTATGTTTATTGCCGCCTCAGCATTCTTTGTAATGGCTCTCGGATCGCTTAATGTTCCTAACCACAGTGATGTTGTTGCAATGGGCGGTCTTCCGGATGCAGCCAGAGTTTCTCCTTATCTTCTGATAGGAGCATACTTTATTCTTACGGTTGCAGAGCTCTTTATCAGCCCTCTCGGAATCTCTTTTGTATCAAAAGTAGCTCCTCCGAACTATCAGGGAATTATGCAGGGCGGATGGCTGGGCGCAACCGCCTTAGGTAACCAGCTTCTGTTTATCGGCGCAATTTTCTACCAGAGCATTCCAATCTGGATGACATGGAGTATCTTTGTTGTTGCATGTCTTATCTCTATGGGAACGATGCTCTTTATGCTCAGATGGCTTGAAAGAGTTGCCAAATAGTAAGTATCTAAATATCAGGAGTGTCCGGGATTTACTTCCCGGGCGCTCTTTTTATTTAAGAGCTCTACTAATAGTTTTATTTATTTCCTTATTTCAAAACAGGTCTCTGTCGCAAATTGCACAGGACTCACTTATTTCAAATTTCTACGGATTTTCGCAAATCTATACTCCGGAAAAACTTTTCATTCACACCGATAAATCTCTGTATGTAGCAGGAGAGACAATCTGGTTCAAAGGTTATCTGGAAAACAGCTCATACATCAATTCTACTGAGGATAGTCGCTTCATTTATGTCGAATTATACAAAAAAGACTCACTGATTCATAGGGTAAAGATAAAGCATTCCGACAACGGCTTTCCCGGATATATCGAGACACTACACACTCTTACGTCAGGGAAATATACTCTTAGGGCATACACCTCATGGATGAGAAATTTTGAGCCCGAATTCATGTTTTATAAAACTGTAGAAATTTTTAATCCTTTTCTTTCTGCAACCAAGAAGGTCGCTGACATATCTCCCGACTCTATTGCAAGCGTTATGTTTTTCCCTGAAAGCGGGCTATTAATTCAGGACAACTTCTCGGTTATAGCCTTTAAAGCTACTAACGCATACGGCAGGGGCGTCTCTGCAACAGGAACGGTTTATAACAGCAAAGACTCTGTGATATCGTCGTTCCGCACCGAACATAATGGAATGGGAACAATCAGATTATTCTGTGCACAAGGAGAGAGCTACTATGTTCTAATCAACGATTCCACCGGAATCTTTTTCAGGGCCGATCTTCCTAGGCCCTCGGAAACAGGTGCCGTAATAAATGTTACCAAAAAAGATGATAATGTTTTTATCAACACCAAAGTCTCTTCCACTCACTTAAAACAGGGTGCCAACCTAATCATTCATGACGGAAGTGAAATATTAATGTTCGTAAATATCTCTGATTATACTGAAAGATTATTTGTTATTAAAGAAGAGGCATTATCAGAGGGCATTAATCATGTTATTATAATGGATAATTTTGCAAATATTGCAGCGGAGAGACTCTTCTTTAAGTTCCCTGCAAAAACAAGTAAAATTCTTTTATCTTCAAGTAACCCCGATATGGAGTACACCCCCGGAGAGAGTGCCGAAATAAACTTATCGGTTAGCGACGCGCTTGGCAATCCGGTACAGGGAGAATTCTCGGTTTCGGTTACCGATAGTTTCCTGGTCCCTTTCAATTATGACTCCGACAATCTGGTATCTTATATGTTACTCTCATCACAACTGGAGGGTTACATAGAGTTCCCCGCACAGTACTTCAGATCTGATTTTGATAACCGCGAAAGAGCAATGGACTTGCTTATGATGGTTCACGGTTGGAGATACTACGACCTACCCTCAGTTTTTAAATCGGGATTACTATCTGTTAAATACCCCAAAGAGGTTACCCAAACTATCTCAGGAAGAGCCTCCAGTAACTTTCGCAATACAAAAAGGGCAATAATATCTGTTTACGCACCGGAGATAAACCTTGCAGAGAGCGCAAAACTTAACAGAGACGGATACTTTTACATTACCGATCTCGATTTTCCGGACAGCACATACTTTTTAATCTCCTGCACCGGCCGCGAAGGACAACGCAATTACTACCTTGAAATTGATAATCAACAATTTCCATCACTGCACAATTATAAAACTCCTTACGGCATCTCATCTGTCGCCGGGAGGAAAAAGCCTGCATATGAACAACTCTTTATCGACACTGGAGGAGCCTCTGCATTCACTCTCGAATCTGCAAAAATCACTGCCGAGCCCACTTTAAAATACAACCCCTCTCCATTCGGTCAACGATTCGATAAAAGACAAATACGGCAACAAGAAGATCTTGACTTATACACAGGAACATCTCTGCTCGATTATGTGGTATTGACATTTCCCGGATTACAATACGGTACATCCGAAGAGGACGGGAGAAGAACTATTACCTCTACAAGAAGTAGCAGTATTACAGGAGAACCCGGAACTCCGCTTCTTTATTTAAACCGGCTTCAGGTTCAAAGCACTGCAGACCTTGATAATTACACAATAGATGATGTTGAGAATGTCGCCTTTTTAAAAGGGAACGACGGTTTTCTTTTTCGAACATTATGGGGGGTGATTCTTGTTACGCTTAAATACGGTCACGCGAGCATGCCTAATAAAAGTTATAACTCAATGATAGTAACACATCTGGGATGGCAAAAACCTGCCCAATTCTATTCCGATCACCAAGCTCGCACCACTCTCTACTGGAATCCTTCAGTTAAAACCGACAGTGAGGGAAACACCTCTGTAGTTTTTAATAACTCTAACCGTAACACCCGTTACAATATTTCGATAGAAGGCTACAGTATTAGTGGAGAGCGCATATCAGTGTCGCGTTAACCAAAAAGAGGTATCTTTGCGGTAAAAACATTCCGATGACAAATAATAAAAGGTACAACAGTAATATTAAATTAGTGGCTTTTGATGCCGACGACACTCTTTGGGTAAACGAGTATCACTACCAAAAAGCAGAGGAGGCCTTTGCAAAAATGATGGCTCCCTACTGTGATTCAGAAACTGCAACAAATACACTTTTAAGAGTAGAGAAAGAGAACCTGCCACTTTTGGGGTATGGTTCTAAACCATTTATTATCTCTCTTATCGAAACCGGTATAGAACTTAGCAATAAAACCCTCGATAATAGTCAGATTCTGCAACTTATAAAAATAGGGAAAGAGACAATTGGTCAAAAGATTGAATTATACCCAAATGTCGTTACCGTTTTGGAAACACTCTCGGCAAGGTATCCCCTGATGCTTGCCACCAAAGGAGACCTTAAAGAGCAGGAGTCTAAAGTAGAGCGCTCGGGGCTGAAAAAATATTTTAACCATATAGAAATTATGAGCGAAAAAAACCGGGAGAGTTATATGAAAATAGTCGACCGGCACGGGATATTACCGGAAAACTTAGTTATGATTGGCAACTCATTTAAATCGGACATCGCTCCGGTTCTCGAAATTGGAGGGAATGCAATTTATATCCCTTCGGATATAATTTGGGCACACGAAGTGACTCCCGAAACAGATCACCCTAATCTTGTCAAAACAGATAGTCTCGAAAATATCCTAAACTTTTTTTAATATGATTCCTTTCGAAAAAAACAGAAGTTACAGGCGATTCTTTCAGGAGAGAGATATCACAACTCAGGATCTTGAACAGATGGTAGAAGCAGCACGCCTCTCCCCATCTTCAAGAAATGTTCAGCCAATTAAGTTTTTCATCTGTAATAACCGGGAACTAAACTCTAAAATTTTCCCGTCACTTGC
>CAYGGD010000123.1:0-4987 GCA_964349315.1 uncultured Muribaculaceae bacterium | reverse complement strand
AAACAATAAATCTTTCCATATCGGGCAAAAGTACAAATTTTTATCTAATTTTGCAGTTGAAAAATATTGATAATATGAGACGAATAATTCTTTTGGTTCTTTTACTTTTGGTTTTTACAGGAGTAAGTGCACAGGGGGTAATAAGAGAGACACGAAATGCCTTTAACACATTTGGTTCCAAGATTACCAAAGTTGTTATTCCATCTAACTCTCTTCCCGACCTGATGCTAAGAGATGCTGTCAGTAGGGGGTGGAGAATATCCCCTTTTGAATTTTGCACAATGGAAGAGTATCAGGCTCTTCAGAACGACACTAACTACTTTTTCTTATTGAGGGTAGATGGCCGGTACAAAAGAGATCTTGAGCCAAAAATAGAGTACCTTACCTTGGTTAAAGGCGGTCCTGAAGTTAGGAGAGGACTGTACAGCAGTCATAATATAATAACACTTCCTTTTCAGGAGAGCGAAGATATGTCGGGCGTTAATCTGCACCTTATACCGATTTTGATAGATGTTATACAGAATCATATTTACAAGGTTCAGCAAGATGTGCTGGTTGCATTTAAGGGCACATCAGTTTACTCTGACAGGGTTAGTCAAGTTACTGATAAACAGTTGCTTTTCCCTAAGGAATATTTAAATTTCGAGATATCGGACAGTGAATTCAGTGAGCTTTTTGCAGGGAAAGTGAAAATTGTATCAGCTGATGATGTTGAAGAGGCAATCATAAATAACACTCCAAATACTGTTGTCCCTGTTTTAATTAGGCCCAGAGGAGACTCCGACCGCTCGTTTTGTTATAAAATGTTGATTGGCACAGACACTCATGAGTTACTTTTTTTCCGCAGGCACAGAGTTTCATCAAGAATGCCGGTTGGTTTTAACAGGGAGGATATCAGAAAGATATCAATACCTTTTCAGTTCTAATTAATGGATCTATTTACAAAAAAGCTTAATTCAGGTATTGGGTATGTTTTCCGCAGAATTTCCTCTCCGGTTGCCTATTGTGCTTTAAGTATAAAGGCAGGGACCAGGGATGAGGATCCCCGGTTTAACGGAGTTGCCCATCTTACAGAACATATGCTCTTTAAGGGGACAACAACCAGAGGAGCCAAGAGGATAAATAATTTTCTTGAGAGGCTGGGAGGAGAACTAAATGCCTATACAACCAAAGAAGAGACGGTTATACATGCAACCGTTTTGAGAGAAGATATATCCAAGGCGGTAGAGCTTTTATCTGACCTGGCATTTAACTCGCTTTTCCCGGAGAAAGAACTTCTTAAAGAGAGAGACATTGTACTTGACGAAATTTCTTCGTACAAGGATACTCCTTCGGAACAGATATTTGACGATTTTGACGAATATCTTTTTGCAGACCATCCCCTTTCGATGCCAATATTGGGTACTCCCAGAAGTGTTAAAAATACTGGAGTTGGGGAAATAAAAGATTTTACAAAAAGCTTTTACAATCCTTCAAACATGTCTTTTTCCATAGTTGCAGATATATCGGAAGAGAAGGGTGAAAAGCTAGTAGAACGTTATTTCGGAAAGAGGGGAGAGAATACAATAGCTGCAAACGGCAGTAGAACAAACGGGAACTCTTTCCGGATACCTTTTAAGGGAGAGAAAATGGTGCGTTTGAACAAAAAAACATTTCAATCACACTGTGTCATAGGTACAAGTGCCTATAATTTGTATGACGAGAAACGACTTCATCTTGCCCTTTTAACCAATATTCTTGGCGGCCCTGCTTTAAATTCACGGCTTAATCAGAGTTTGAGAGAAAAACATGCTCTGGCCTATACCGTTGATGCTACCTATACTCCTTACACCGACACAGGTCTTTTTACCATTTACTTTGGAACTGACAAGAATAATATAAATAAGTGCCTCGATATCATTTATAAGGAGCTCGAAATGGTAAGAGAGAAAGAGTTTACTCCAACTGCCTTCAAAGCCTCGAAAAAGCAACTTCTGGGACAGCTTGCAATTTCTGTAGATAATGCAGAGGCCCAATGCCTCTCAATTGGCAAAGCCCTTCTGTTTTACGGTAAGGTTGAGCCGGTTGAGGTTATAAGAGAGAAGATTACAAACATAAATGCCTCTCAGGTAATGGACTGTGCTACAGATATTCTGAACACTGACAACCTTTTTACACTGATATACAGCTAACCGGGTTATTGATGGAATCGATTCAGGACAAATATATATCCGATAACAGTTTCGACCTTCCCGAAGTTCTTGAATGGCTCGAAAGAGAGACTCATATCAGGACCAATCATGGTCGTATGATTTCTGGCCCTGTATTGGGTCGGTTCCTTATCTCTTTTTCCAGGATGGTTGCACCTGGAAGAGTTCTTGAGATTGGCACCTTTACCGGTTACTCTGCAATATGCCTTGCTCAGGGGCTCAGAAACGGTGGTATTATCGATGTTATTGAGATTAACGACGAACTGGTGTCCCTCATTACAGAAGGGTTTAAAAGGGCAGGCATAGCCTCTTCTGTTGCTTTGCATATAGGCGATGCCTCCGGTATAATTCCAGAATTACCTGAAGAGTCATTCGACCTTGTTTATATTGATGCAAACAAAAGAGAGTATGTTAAGTATTACGAACTTGTGTTTGATAAAGTTCGCCGGGGAGGTTATATAATTGCTGATAATGTATTGTGGAGCGGAAAGGTTTATGGTGACCCGATTCCCAAGGATGCTCAGACAATGGGAATATACAATTTTAACGCAATGGTAAAAAAAGACCATCGCGTTGAGAGTTACATCTTACCCTTACGCGATGGCATCAATATTATAAAAAAACTTTAGTTCGGGTACTCGATTTCCATTCTGTAGCGCCAACGGCCAAAGTAGAGATTCTCTCCTTTCCACTCAACTTCACCTCTCTGAAAATCGACAGTTTCGCTTCTATGATGAATTTTTGCAGGGAAAAACTCACGGGAAAAATCGTCGTTAACTATCAGCCTGTATGCATCCAGCCCTTTTGTAAAGAAATAGTAGGAGTCTTTATCCTCTTCGGTTCCTTTAACTCTTCCAAAAGATTGATCAACCGGAACCCAGCCGATGCCTTCGAAATAGACCTCTGCCCAATCGTGAAGATTTCTGTTTCCTGGATGCATCATCCATCCGGATTGCCACTTTGCCGGAATTCCGGCGGCGCGTGCCATTGTAATAAAGAGAAGGGATACCTGGCCGCAGTCGCCATGATGGTTTGCAAGAACATATTCAGGGATATTTGGGATTGTAGAGTACTCTCTTGCGCTTGCCCAGGGGAAGCGGCTGTCTATCCATGTGAATATGCGTTTGGCCTTTAAATATGGGTTGGTCTCTTCTCCAACCGCCTCTTTTACAGCATTCATAATGTTCTCGCTGAAAAGGGTGTGGGGAGCTCTTTGCTGAGTGTACTCATTGTAAAGATCCGATTCTTTATCGTACTCTTTGATATCTTCAGGTTTAAACAGATGCACCTGAGCAAATGAGGTGTAGCTGAATTCGTAGCTAAACACAGTAGGCTCGTCTTTTTTAGCGGTACCCTCCATATAGATGCTTTTATGAGCGTAAGTGTCGGGTGCTATTATGTACAGAGGCTGTGAGGTGCTGTGAAGTTTGATGTTGGTATGAGATTTAGCATCGGTTCTCGGGTAAGGCATCCAAACTCTTACGGTTTCTCCTTCGGGTACTTCGTTGGGATTTACACTCAGTGTGTACTTCACTCTCATTGTTACCGGGGAGGTATAAACAGTATTTCTACTTTTGGCCATGTTAACAATTTTCGGTACGTGCCATTCAAGAAAGCGATCTAGACTGTCGCTCTGACCTGCATTCGGGTGTTGGAAGTGTTGTGCTGCATCTGAGTCTATCCGGAAAAGGTTTCTCCCGGCAGAGTTAAAATAGAATTTTTGTCCATCTATAGTCATGTTTTCGAGTGCGTTACTCTTTTCCCATGCTGCGATTTCATCTGGGGTGACTTCGGGGTAATGCCTCTTAATGTATGAGATGACAGAGGTGTCGTGTTGTGAAAAATCTCTCCTTACCCTTTTCATCCAGTCTAAAAGAAAGGTCATTTGGTATCTCTCAGTTGGAGAAATGGTATCGCTTGCCAGATAGAGGCCTATCATCTTTGAAGCTTCGGAAAACTCTCCCTTTTCAATTGTTTTTTCAATTGTCAGACGGTCAGGCATTTTGTGGGATGACGCTCCCCCGCAGGATAGCAATAGCATGGAGAGTAGCAATAAGGTGAAGATTTTCATAATTTATATATTTTATTTACATCTTTCGGAGTAACTCCTTGTGCGGGTATCTACTTTTATTCTTTCGCCCTGGTTAATAAAGAGTGGAACCATAATCTCTGCCCCTGTCTCTATTGTTGCAGATTTCATAGCATTTGTAGAGGCTGTATCACCTTTAACGGCAGGCTCGGTGTAGGTAACTTCCATCTCTACAAAAGGAGGAAGTTCGCAGGTAAGAACCCTCTCTTGATCGGCAAGAAACATCATCTCTACGTATTGTCCCTCTTTCATAAGGTCGGCGTTGTCGATCATGGCGGGCTCGATGCTTATTTGCTCGAAAGTTTCGTTGTGCATAAAGTTAAAACCCAGATCGTCCTTATACAAAAACTGATATGGTCTTCTCTCAACGCTTATGATTTCGATTTTTTCTCCTGCATTAAATGTGTTTTCGAGGATTCTTCCATTCTCAAGGTTCCTCATTTTAACCTTAACAAATGCTCCTCCTTTACCGGGTTTCACGTGCTGGAACCATACTATTGAGCAGGGCTTCCCGTTATAATCTATACAAAGTCCGTTTTTAAAATCAGATGTAGTTGCCATATATTGTTTTTTAATTTGCCACAAAGATAAAATAAATGGACAATATTTTTTTGTAAAAACCAAAATTAGTGCTACTTTTGCACTCCCAATACGAATGGTGCCATAGCTCAGTTGGTAGAGCAAAGGACTGAAAATCCTTGTGTCCCCG
>CAYGGD010000122.1:0-4992 GCA_964349315.1 uncultured Muribaculaceae bacterium | reverse complement strand
ATATTATATATAAAGTAGTTTGAATAATGAAATTTTGCACTACAAAAAACAGGAATACGCAGATCTCTTTTCTTGGAGCCGTTGCCAAAGGAATCCCCGACGATGGAGGATTATATACCCCTTCAGTAATCCCTTTAATGGAGCCCTCTTTCTTTAACAATTTAAAAGAGATGGACTTTAAGAGGATTGCATTCAGAATATCGGATACTCTTTTTTCTGACGAGATTCCCAAAGAGACAATTTACGATATTGTCGATAATTGTTTTGATTTTGAAGTTCCACTTGTAAAGCTGAGCAGTAATATCTCTGTTCTTGAACTTTTTCACGGTCCGACTCTTGCTTTTAAAGATTTCGGAGCCCGTTTTATGGCTGGCGTCCTATCATATATTAGCCAGAAAGAGAATACAAAAAGAGTTATTTTAGCAGCAACATCAGGTGACACCGGAAGTGCTGTGGCAAACGGGTTCCTTAACACCCCCGGAATTGAGGTAATTCTTCTGTATCCCTCAAAAAAAGTGAGCAAAATCCAGGAACAACAACTTACTACCCTTGGACAAAATATTACCGCTCTTGAGGTTAACGGAACATTTGACGACTGCCAGCGACTTGTAAAAGAGGCTTTTGCCTGCAGCGAATTAACTGGTAAAATAAAACTAACCTCTGCCAATTCAATAAATGTAGCCCGGCTTATTCCGCAATCTTTTTACTATCACTATGCCTTTTCCCGAATCAGTGATGCTAAAAACGGCGTTGTTTTCGCTGTTCCCAGCGGAAATTTAGGAAATCTTACTGGCGGACTTATCGCTAAAAGAATGGGGTTACCTGTTCATAAGTATATAGCAGCACTTAATTCTAACGACATTTTTTCCAACTATCTCAAAACAGGGTTATTTTCTCCTAAACCCTCTGTTAATACAATATCAAACGCAATGGATGTAGGCAATCCAAGCAATTTTCAGAGGATAACCCATCTGTTTGATAACAACCTCAATCAAACAAGAGATGTGATTTTCAGCGACTCATACTCCGATGAAAATACTTATAAGGCTATTAAGGAGATGTATAATAAATACTCATATCTGGCAGATCCACATGGCTCTGTAGCATATCTGGCAATTAAAGATTTTATGAAAACCGCCCAAAGAGATTATTCATACATATTGCTTGAAACTGCACACCCGGCCAAATTTTTTGAAACTGTCTTCAAGGCTTCTGGAGTTGCTCCCGAAATGCCTGAACGACTGAAATCATGCCTTGATAAAGAGAAGCAATCTGTGATAATCTCATCAGATTTTAACGATTTTAAGGAATTCTTATTGAAATCAGTATAGATCTCTATCTTTTTATGCAGTTTTTTCCCGATTTTTTCTTATTTTAGTGGAAGAATCAGAAATCCCTAAGTGTTTATTTATGGCTCAACTCTGCAGAAAAACTGCTTTATATCTGCTTTTATTTGTCGCGTCCACTCTTCTGCCGTATGTGTGTTTTTCAGATAATCAGGAGAATTTCCCTGAAGAGAATACTCAAGTTGTCGGGCAAATCCATACTGTATGTCCGGAACCGATATCAGTTAACAATGCTGTAGTTGTTTACGCATCCCCGCCAATAAAAAGGAAGAGTGATCCTGCTCCTCCTTTTTTACTTGAGAAGTCGATATCCTATTCAATTAAGGACCCTACTCTCATATCCATTCCCTATCCAGTCAAAAATCAGCCGGGAAAAGGAGTGTTCTCTATTCCTGACACTATTGAACAACTTTCAGCTACTACTCTTTCTCTGGCACCCGAGATTCGT
The DNA here is from genome assembly GCA_964349315.1 of uncultured Muribaculaceae bacterium. GTDB lineage: Bacteria > Bacteroidota > Bacteroidia > Bacteroidales > UBA932 > Bact-08. The sequence continues at coordinate 3,198 of CAYGGD010000122.1, read as the reverse complement.
CTTGTCAAGGATGCTTATTCCAAAGACAACAACCCTTATAATTTTATAAGTTATAGTACATTACAAGGTCTTCCGCATAATCAGGCAAGAACAATTATTCAGGATAAAGAGGGCAGTTTGTGGATAGGTACAGATGACGGGCTTACCAGGTACGACGGAAAATTTTTCTACAACTACTCAACAGGACAGGGACTCAGTAATTCCCATATCCTTGCATTGTTCCAGGATAGCAAAGAGAACATCTGGATAGGAACATTCCGGGGAGGTGTAATAAAATTCGACGGAGTCAGTTATACCACTTTTTCTTCGTTTCCGACTCTTAGTAATGGAATAATAAACGATTTTACAGAGGACAAAGAGGGAAACATTTGGATAGCAAGCGGAGATGGCCTGATTAAATACAACGGACAATCATTTGTATTATACAATGTTTCCCATGGCCTTCCTGCAAACGAAATTCGCGCCGTTGATGTTGATGGTAACGGAAACATTATTGCCGGCACCTGGGGCGGGGGTCTCTCATTTTTTGATGAAAATGTTTTTTCAAACTATACAAGAGAGCTGGGATTTCCCGATACTTTTATAAGTTCGTTATATGTCTCTCCTAACGGCACTATATGGATTGGAACAGCTAATAACGGAATAGTCCGGTTTAACGGCACAGTTTTTTTTCAGATGTCTGAAGAACACGGGCTAATAGATGAGACAATAAGAGCTATTACAGGGGATTCAGACGAATCTGTATGGATAGGAACCACCTCTTTCGGAATATCGGAATTAAAAGGAAATATTATCACCAATTATGGGTCTGAACAGGGTCTTGCTTCAGACTATATCCGAAGTTTACTGATTGATAGAGACAACAATTTATGGATAGGCACCAGGGTTGCAGGTCTCTCCCGCTTTAATGGTTTTAAATTTACTCACTTTACCGAATATCAGGGCATCAGCAATAACAGAGTGATGTCGGTAATGGAAGAGAGCCCGGATGTAATATGGCTCGGCACCTACGGAGGTCACGCAACACTCATCCAAATAGATAATAGTAACGGAATTGTTAACAGAACTTTTTATCACTTTGGTCAAAAGCAGGGGCTATTGGGCAGCAGGATTTACTCAATTATTAAAGACAGCAAAGGGAACATCTGGTTTGGAACCGACGGAAGCGGAATTACTAAATACGATGGGATAAATACCTACACATACACTGTTATGCAGGGGCTTGCCAGCAACACCATAAGAGATATAATTGAAGATGATAAGGGAAATATATGGTGTACCACATACGGATATGGTTTATCTGTTTTCGATGGCACCAAATTTACCAATTACACTATAGAAAGCGGCCTCTCAACAAATACTCTGCTGTCTTTATACAAAGACACCAGAGGGAGAATCTGGATTAGCACTGATGGACAAGGCGTTATATGCTACGACGGAGAGAGCTTCTGCAACTATACTCCCGATTCAGGCTTCGGATCAGATATAGTATATTCAATTGCAGAAGACTCAGATGGCTATATGCTTTTTGGCACTGGAGGAGATGGCATTATCCGTTATAAAGATAACTCCTTTACTAAGATAACAGTTGATCATGGGCTTTACAGCAATCATGTTCTCGCTTTAAAAATTGATGAAGCGGGTAATATTTGGGCAGGTACACGAAATGGTTTAAATATAATAACTGATAACGGTGATATTTTAGGATATTCACATGCAGACGGTTATATAGGCACAGGGTGCAACCTCGGAGCCATTGAGTTTGATTCCTATGGTAATGTATGGATAGGTACCAACGATAGATTGACAAAGTTTCACGGTTCAATTGAACCCGCCAGATTCAGTTCACTTAATCTGGCTATAACAGCTGTAGACTTACACTATTCCCGGATTGCCTGGCCTCAGCTGTTAAACGGTGACAACACAGTTGATCAATTACCAAACGGAGTGAAGGTTGGAAAAATTTCATTTGATGGAGTCTCAAAATGGAATAATTTACCCGTTAATCTCAAGATGACTCACATTAATAACTCACTGACCTTTCATTTTAACTCAGTCTCTTTTAATCAAAGTACAAGCATCCCGTATCAATTTAAAATGGATGGAACCGGAGAGAACTGGAACAGTGCAAATGATATTAATCAGGCATCATATGTTAATCTTAAGCCCGGAAGATATGTATTCAGAGTGAGAACTTTAGGTTCAAACGGAGAGTGGAACATAGAGAGCAGCTTTCCGTTTACCATAAAGCCTCCCTTGTGGAAAACAATGTGGTTTTACCTTTTTCATTTTATTGCAATATCATTATTGATTTACAAATATATATTACATCGGGAAAATAAGTTAAAGAGAGACAATGAATTGCTCGAAGAAAAAGTCGAAGAAAAAACTCACGAACTTCTTGAGAAAAACAACGAACTCCTTAAGTCAAATGCTGAGAAGGATAAATTTTTCTCAATAGTGGCTCACGATTTAAAAGGACCATTTAATGGTTTCCTTGGGTTGACACATCTTTTAGCTCAGGAGGGTGAAGAGTTTTCTAAGGAGCAAATCAAAGATATCGCTGAAAATATGGAGAATTCTGCTTCAAGTATATATACTCTTTTGGAAAATCTCCTTAACTGGTCTAAAATAAGGCAATCTGCCATTCTTTATAATTCCTCAAATCAAAAAATTAAGCCTCTGGTTTCTGAGGTTCTTGCTACACTCTACCAAACCATAAAAAGCAAAGAGGTAACTGTAAACATAAACATAACTGATACAATTTCAATTTATGCAGATCCCAATATGTTCATGACAATCATGCGAAATCTAATTTCAAATGCATTAAAATTTACCAATATTGGCGGTACAATCACGGTTGGAGCCGATGTTATTGATAACACCACAGTAAAAATCTGGGTAGAAGACACTGGTGTTGGTATGGATGCAGAAACAGTAAAGACTCTTTTTAATCTGAATATGCAAAATAACCGAAAGGGGACAGAAGGGGAACCAAGTACCGGCCTTGGGCTTATAATATGTAAAGATTTTGTAGAAAGGCATGGCGGTAGCATATGGGCCGAAAGTGAACCGGGAAAGGGATCTAAGTTTTGTTTTACACTAAAATCATAATAAATATGAAAACCAGAATAATAACCCTACTTTTTTTATTGGGACTCCTCTTTTCATGCGAAAAGATGAAGGAACTGCTTACTG
>CAYGGD010000121.1:0-5075 GCA_964349315.1 uncultured Muribaculaceae bacterium | reverse complement strand
ATTATCAAAATTTAATTTTAAAACTTAATTTATGTATGGTTCTCACTATTTGAACTTGCGGTATAGGATTATACTGTTGGTTGTGGCCACTTTTGCTTTAAGTGGCTTGGTTTCGGCCCAAACTATCAGGGTGACCGGAGTGGTAACCGATACAAGAGGAGATTCCCAGATTGGAGTCTCTGTTCTTGTTGAGGGAACCCGTACCGGTGTAGCCACAGATATTAGCGGCGCCTATCAAATTGTTGCTCCTGAAAGAGGTGTCCTGGTGTTTTCTGCAATTGGCATGAAAACATTACGGGTTCCGGTTAATGGAAGGAGCGAGATTAATGTAACTCTCGAAGAGGATATTCTTATGCTCGAAGAGCTGGTTATTGTTGGTTTCGGTACTCAGAGAAAAGAAAATCTCACCGGATCAGTTGCAACAGTGGATGTTTCCAAGTCTCTTCAGGGGAGGCCAATTGTGGATGTGGCAAAGGGGTTGCAGGGGGTTGTTCCCGGACTTACGGTAACCTTTGCTAATGGTGGAGTGAACACCAACCCTGTTATGAACATAAGAGGTATGGGTTCTGTAAATGCTGCAAACGGGGGATCGCCGCTAATTATTGTTGATAATGTTGTGGTGTCGGATATTTCTATTGTAAACCCCGAAGATATCGAAAGCATTTCGGTGCTTAAAGATGCGGCTTCTACCTCTATTTATGGTGCCAGGGCTGCTTTCGGTGTTATGCTCATTAAAACGAAATCGGGCAGAAAAGGTGAAAGGTTCAGAATAAACTACTCTAATAACTTTGCCTTTAGTACGCCTACTCTTCTGCCTCGCTTTGCAGACGACCCTGTAGCAGAAATCCGTGCAACGGATGCTGCGCTGAGCCGTTTTGGCGGTACTGGAATGGAGGTATTTGGCATGACAGCTTCTACTCTTATCCCCGGTATTGAGAGATGGCTCAGTAACTTTAAGAATAACCGTGACGGTGATAAAATGGTTATGGGTGAGGATTTTGATGTTGTTAACGGCAGGATAAACTTTTTCAGAATATGGGACCCGGTTGCGGTTATGTTTCAGCAGTGGATACCTCAGCAGAATCATAATCTTCAGTTTTCCGGCGGTACTGATAGAATAAGTTTTTATGTTTCAGGTGCTTATAACTACCAGGAAGGAGTATTAAAGGTCAACACCGATAAGCTTAACCGGTTTAATATGACAACCGGGATTAATGTTAAGATGAACGACTGGCTTAATTTAGAGGCCAAAATCATGACAAGACAGAATAATTATGAGTACCCTTTTACCGGCTATATGGACCCTTATTACACAATGTGGCGCTGGGGAGCATATATGCCTTACGGTAGTTACACCGATTCACAGGGAACTACCGGATATTTTAGGGCTGCTCACGGACACCTTGCAATGGCAAATATGAATACTCAAAAAGAGAATTTCACAAACACTGGTGTCTCTGCAACTGTTAAATTTACCGAAACTCTTAATTTAAGATCGGAGTTTGCCTATAGTACAACAAACAGGCTTACCAATATTAATGGCGGACTTATAGATTTATGGGACTTCTGGGGAGCAAATCCTCCTTTACGGATAAATGCAATAGGGGCCGGCGCAAATGACAGAGTAGAGTACAATTCTGATCGTTGGACCCAAATTACTTCCAATACTTATATAACCTACGACGAAAAATTTGCCGACCACTCTGTTAAGGTAACTGCTGGTGTTAATATGGAAAACGGTGATTATATATACCACTCAAGCCAGAGAAGAACCCTAATGGACCCTCAGCGTGGCGAGATTCCTCTGGCAACAGGTGATCAGTATGTAGGAGGCGATCACTCCGACTGGGCAGTTGCAGGTATTTTTGGAAGAATTAACTACAATTACAAGGGTAAGTATCTGCTTGAGGTAAACGGCCGTTACGATGGGTCTTCAAATTTCCCGGCTGCCAGCAGATGGGCTTTTTTCCCTTCGTTCTCGGCAGGTTACAGAATTTCTGAAGAGGATTTTATGCAGGACCTTAAGCACATTGTTAACGAAGCAAAAATCAGGGCTTCGTATGGTAGTATAGGAAACCAGAATGTGGGAGCAGACAGGTTTATTCCTACAATGACAACCTCAACAGCTCTTAACTGGCTTATACCTGCCGGATCCCGTCCTACATTTACAAACAATCCGGCAAATGTGTCGTCTCTGCTCAAATGGGAAACAATAAACACACTAAACTTCGGTTTAGATCTTGCTTTCCTTAATAATGAACTGGGTGTTACTCTTGATTGGTTCCAGAGAGACAATAATAATATGATAGCTCCGGGTGCGACTCTCCCTACAACCTTTGGTGTGGGTGCTGCCGCACAGAATGCAGGATCGCTCAGAACTTCGGGATGGGAGGTTGAAGTAAGCTATAATCATAACATTAACAGAGACGCCTATTTTTACAGCACACTGACACTATCCGACTACACCAGTACAATTACTGAGTGGACCGGTAATGATTCTAAAATGCTCTATACCAATTATAAAGGTAAAAAAGTTGGAGAGATTTGGGGCTTTAAGCATGCAGGATTTTTTAGAGATGCATCGGATGTGGCAAACTCCCCAAGTCAGGTCTCTTTACAAAACGGATCGTTTGTGTATGGTCCCGGAGATGTTAAATATGCCGACCTTGATAATAGCGGAGCTATTAATGCCGGAACACAAACACTGGACGACCACGGCGACCTAACAGTTATTGGAAACACTACTCCAAGATACCAGTTCAGTTTACGACTGGGAGGAGGTTGGAAAGGATTTGATATAGATATGTACCTGCAAGGTGTGGGAAAAAGAGATATGTGGGGAACCGGCAGCATGGTGATTCCTCTTTATAATGCAGCAAATAACACTATGTATCAGCACCAGATGGATTTCTGGACGCCAAGCAATCCTAATGCATTTTATCCTAACCCTTCTGTAGCCAGTGAAGGTGCATCAACCATATCTAATATGGCAGCTCTTGCAAGTGCTGCAGCTGCTACGGGCCGAAATTTTTATCCACAGGATAAATATTTGCTCAATCTTGCCTATGTGCGCCTGAAGAACCTTACCATCGGTTACACCATACCTGCGAGAATTACCCAAAGGGCATCCATAGAAAAAATCAGAATTTATTTCAGCGGTCAGAATCTGTTTGAATTCAAAAAGACAGATATTCCTATCGACCCCGAAATTACTTCAGGATCTCCCTCTTTTGGTGCATACTATGGAAGAACAATGCCTTTTACCAGAACATTGTCTTTTGGAGTTCAATTATCATTATAAATATGAGCTGATATGAAAAAAATATTATATAAAGTATTATCGTTGTCTTTGGTTTTAATTGTTCTCCTATCGTGTTCTGACTATCTGGAAAGAGGTTCAAAGGTTAGGTTTACAGATGAGAACTACTGGACAAATGAAAGTAATGTTAAAACCTTTTCATGGGGTTTTTACGATAGATTCATAGGATACGGCAATGCCTCCTCTACCAATGGAGATTTTTACTGGTCTACTTTTTCTGACGATCAGGCACTTCATTCGGGTATAAATAACTTTGCTACAGCGGCTCCTGCTACCAGTACAGATTGGAACAACGCTTATATTTACATCAGAAAAGCCAATCTTTTGCTTGCAAGAGTGGATCAGGTTCCAATGACAGATGAAGCAAAGAATCACTACAAAGCGGTTGCAAGATTTTTCAGAGCATTTGAATATGCAAACCTGATTAAGCGCTTTGGCGATGTTCCCTATATCGATAAATTTCTTGACCAATCGGAGACTGAGCTTATTTACACAACGAGAACAGCCCGAAACACTATCGTGGACAATATTATTGCAGACCTTGATTTTGCTGTTATAAATCTCAGAGCCAAGGGTGTGGCCGATGCAAATACTGTTAATAAAGATGTTGCCAATGCTTTGCTGTCAAGGGTTGCCCTTTACGAGGGATCGATTAGTAAGTATCATGCTAATGATGCTGCAAGGGCAAATACTCTGTTTACTAAAGCAAGAAGTGCAGCAGCTGCCGTAATGGCGCAAAACTATCAGTTGAGTAGTGGCTACAAAACTATTTACACCAGTATAACGCTTGCTAATAACCCTGAGGTCATATTATTTAAATACTATGTAAAGGGAACCTTTATGCACAGCATGACTGCCTATCTTAACTCAACAACACCAATAAGCGGACCAACCAAGGATCTCGTAGAATCGTACCTGTGTACAGACGGTATGCCTATTGGGTTATCTGGCCTTTATCAGGGTGATGCCACTCTTGCTTCCACTCTGTCAAACAGAGATGGCAGGCTTGCCGAATCGGTAGGCAACACGCTTGCATACCGCGGGAATGCAGTAGGGGGACTAATCTCCTCTACAGGTTATCTTGTAAGAAAGTTTAATAATCCTGATATTACCGGCAACGATCTTACTCAGATTAATGCAAACTTCACCAATGCTCCACTATTTTGGCTTGCAGAGATTTATCTGAACTATGCAGAGGCCTCTGCCGAGTTGGGAAACTTTACTCAGACAGATGCCGATAACACTGTCAACAAGCTTAGAGCAAGAGGAGGGGTTGCGCCTTTGAATGTAACCAGTGTTCCTAACGATCCTAAAAGAGACTCTGATGTTTCTCCACTACTTTGGGAGGTTCGGAGAGAGAGAAGGGTAGAACTTGCCTTTGACGGGTTCCGTTACTGGGATCTCAGACGTTGGAAAAAGGTTAAATACCTCGACTACACAGTTAAGCCTGATATTTTTAAAGGTGCAAAAGTGCCTGCTCAAACTATCGGACTTATTGTAGATGCCAATATGTATATTCAGCCCTATGCAACGCTTACAAGCAGAGTTGTAACAGAACCTAAACATTATCTGGATGCTATTCCGACAGGTGTTAAAAACCTGTATGACATACAGGGTGTTACTTTCCCTCAGAATCCCGGCTGGTAATCGATAGCTTTATGCTATATTCTGCATCAATCGCCCCTTTTCAGGGGCGATTTTTGTTTTAAATTATAAGTAAAAAAAACGAAACTGAAATCTCATATTAGCTATTTGG
>CAYGGD010000120.1:0-5134 GCA_964349315.1 uncultured Muribaculaceae bacterium | reverse complement strand
GGTTCTGTGGGTACTGTCAGTTCGTGGTTTTCTGACCAGCATCTTAGAGGTTTGGGATTTACTAACCTTGTAACCGGAAGCGATCCTGAATTAATGACCAGGAAGCTAATGAATGGAGAAATTGATGCTTTTGTATGCACTAATATTACATTTCCTTCCATACTTAGGTCCATGAATTACCAGTATAATCAGGTGGAACCTGCATATCAACTTATGTCATCTGATTTTTACATTGCGTTTTCAAAAAACACCCCCATAGCCACTGTGTTAAAATGGCAGCAGGCGCTTGATGCCACAAGGCAGGATGGAACTTATGATGCTATATACAGGAAATGGTTTGATTAGCTCTAAATGCCCGGGTTATCAGATATTTTGTAAAAAAACCACCAGATTTGTGTCCCGCTCTATTCCTATTTTTTGGCGTAACCGCTGGCGGGCTTTTTTAAGAGCCTCTTCAGACTGAAAGGTAATGTTGGCAATATCCTTACTGCTCATATTAAGTTTAAGAAAGGCACAGAGTTTTCGTTCGTTTGCTGTGAGGTTCGGGAAGCTCTCATTTAGTTTTTCATAAAAAGATCTATGTACTTTCTGGAATAGCAATTCAAATTCATTCCAGTTCGAACTGCGAGAGATGCGTTTAAAATCGGCAATTATTGCAAGAATAACTCTCTTTCCCTCTGGGGTTGTGCTATCTATAATTGTTTCAAGTCTTCTGACAGTTTCAGCATCTCGTTCAGAGTTTTGTATAAGCTTAAGGGAAGCAGCTGTAAGTGACTTTTGGTTCTGTTCAAGCTCTTGATTAACACGCTCAATCTCCTGCTCGAGAAACCTCTTCTTCTCCTGCTCTAACTGTTGAATTGCCAAATTAGCTCTTTTATTGAAGCGATACAGGCGATGTATGTAAATTGCAAGCATCGATACAAGAATACAGCAAACTGCAAGAACTAAAATAATTTTACGCTGTAGTTTTCTTCTTGTTGCTACTACCTCATCCTTCTTCTGTTGTTCTAAAGCAATCGCCTGTTTTTCCTGCTCAAACTTATAGGTAAACTCCATTTCAGCTATCTGTCTTACATTGCTTGCATTAAAAAGACTGTCACTTAACTGCTTAAACAATTGACTGTGATTATATGCACTCCGGTAATTGTAAGTTGAAGCATATATCTCAGAAAGAAGTTGATGCAAGTTTTTCTCAGCTTCAATATGTTTAATGCTTTTTGCAATTTCCAGACCTTTTTGAGCATAATCCATAGCTGATGAATACTGCTTTTTAACATTATACACTCTTGCAATCTGTAGTTTTGCATAACAGATGGACGATTTATTACCTGCTTTCTTCGATAGCTCAAGGGCTAAAACAAAGCTCTCATTCGCCTTGGCAAATTCTGACTGATTATAGTAATACTGTCCAATATTCAGGTGAATGCTAATCTGAAGAGGTATAATTGTTAAATTATTACTTATTTCAAGTGCTTTCAGAAAATACTCCAGTGCGTATTCATTATTGGTATTCAGATAAATTAATCCAATATTGAGCAAGCAGCCGGCTAAAGTGTGTTTGTCATTGGAATCACCGGCAATCTCTACAACCCTCTGATTGTATTCCAGTGCTTTCTCATAATTCTTTTGGGCAAAGTAAATACTGCCTATACTGATTAAGCTACGAGAAACAGCTCTCATATCCTTCAACTCTTCGCGAATTTTCAATCCATTTTGAAAGCTTTCCAGCGCAATAGGGTAATTGCCCTGGCTTGTATAAATGTTTCCCAGCGAATTGTAGCATAATGCTATTGAATTCTTGTCGTTAACTGCTTTCAACGCTTCAAGGGCATCACTATATCCCTCTATTGCCGGCTGAATCTTTCCCATACGATTGTATGATTGAGAGAGATTTATCAGATATTTACCCAATTCTTGTGAGTCATTGGCTTGTTGTGCAATTTCAATAGCTTTCAGGTAGTAACTTACCGCTAAAGAATCTCTCCCGGTTGCTCCCAACACTGTCCCAATCGCATTTGTGTACTTCCCTATTCCATGCTTGAAGTTTTCCTTTTCAGCAATCTTCAGGGCACTCTCAAAAAAAATCAGAGCTTGTCCGGGATTTTTTTGAACACAAGTTATTCCCTGAAGCCACATACTTTCAGCCAAACCTTTATCGTATCCCAACTCTTTAGCAAGAGTGTAGCTGTCCATTGCATACTTATTTGCATCCTCCATATTAACTGAGAAGGTTTCGTAGGCAATTTTGTTAAGCAGATTAACTCTTATCGTGTCCTTTGCTATGTGTTGTATTAGCGTGGCACTAAGGCTGTCGATTTTTGGTGTTTGTCCGGTTACCGAACAACAAAAAAATGTAAAAACAATCAGCAAATAAGATGCACTAATAAATCTAAATAGCATAATATGAAAAGTTAAACCGAAATATGAAGCAATAATACAAACAAAAATAGTGGAAGACAAAATGGGGACACCGAAAATTATTTTTATTGTCCCCATTTTGTCCCCCCAATCTGGATACATATATCTGTACATGAGTCTATCTTTGTGAAACGAATACACAAATACAATTTTAAACGACGATGAAAAAACTCACTTTTATTCTGACAGTTCTTACACTTGTTTTTGCAAACAATGTGATGGCACAAAACAATCCTGCCCTTTTCGGAAACAATAGCAAACATATTAGGGTTGGAGTTGGTATTAACTCTTTTGGAATGCCTCTCGAGGTATCCTACGATCAAGGTTACAAACAGGATCTTTTTGGTATAGAGAAGCTAAATTTAGGCCTTGGCGGCTATCTTGGGTACTATGGTAACAGGGAGGAAATCGGCGTTTGGACCGATGGAGATACCTTTGGATACAAGTATTCACATATTGTTTTGGGGGTAAGGGGACTTTTCCACTACCCGTTGATACCTAAAATTGACACCTATGCAGGTTTAATGCTTGGTTACAACATTGCCAGCGCTAAGTTCTTTGGCAACGGAATGGATCCGGGAAGTGCCTCAGCAGGCGGGTTCGCCTTTGGTAGTGTTATAGGAGCTCGCTACCAGTTTAACAACAATTGGGGCATTTATGCAGAGGCGGGATATTCAATTTCGTACTTAAGTTTTGGTCTTGTCTTCAGCTTATAATATACAATTATAAGCACTAGTTTACACATGGCAGTTTAGAAAAACCGTGTCTCCGAAAAGGGCGGGGCACCGCCAAGAGGTGGAAGGGATTTCTAAGCTGTCATGTTTACTTAACAATAGTAATCACTCTACCTGAGCCCGATACTTTTGCCCCATTTAAAAACCACTCTTCACTGATTTCCGGATCACCGTTAAGTTTCCATCTAAACTTTCTGTTGAATTTTATAATATCCGAAGAGCCATCTCCCCAAAAAATTGTCAGTTCTTCGTTCGAGTAGCTCTTTGCACCTTCTAACTCTCCAAAATGCAGAAGATAATTACCTCTAAAGATATTTTTTTCGACTTTTAACCCAAAAAAACGAGGCAGATAGGCCTTGGTTGGGGGCCTGGTGGTATCTATTGCGATGCAATCGTACTCTTTGCCCCCGTACAAAGCCTTTATATCATTTACTTTAAACGAACCACTATTCTCAGGATTAAGCAGATCTATCCCTTTGGCATCCACAACCTGAACAATATACACAACCGGAGCTATGTCCCAAATCTTGCCTTCGTTCCGGATTTTTTCACAGGATAGCAATCCTAATGCCACTACACCCAATAGCAAATATTTTGTTTTCATATCGTTTTTTTGAAAGTGTCTTTGAATAGTTATACAAATATAATATTTATTTCACTAACTACTAATCAGCTTTGTAGGTTACAGCACAAAGCTAAAAACCGTAAAAAAAGCAGGCAAAAATGCCTGCCCCTTATTCATTGAAAAACTACCGCAACTGAAATACAACCTCAATCGCAAAATCATAACTACCACCCCTCCACTCCGGATTATCAAACTTCGAAAGCTCACCGGCAACACGAACCAACTCACTCTTTAAAGCAGAGTCATTCTTACCTCCTTTAGCTACATTATCCTCTTTTTTTCCATAAGCCACCACAATTATGTTCTCACCCAACAACGGAACATTAAGCTCCTCCTTAGTCAAAAAAGCAGCAGCACTTGTAACCACACCCTTTTCTGATTTGATTTGTACATAATAGACGCCCTCTGTCCCGGACTCCTTTGCATCCTGAGGATAATTCACTTGAGTAGCTGCAAACTTCAAGAAATCGTTCTCGAGCGATTTTGGAAATTCATACTTGGTTTTAGCAAATGCAGCCACTGCAATTGCAAGCAAAGGTATTAAAAACAACACCTTAATTGCTTTTATTGGATTCGATCGTTTTTTTAGCATCATTTTAATTCTTTTTTGAAAGTTCCCGCTGCACAAGTGATTCACTACCGGTATGGAAAAACTCTGCTGGGTTCCTTTGGAAATTAATAAATATTGGTATTTTTTTGCATCGATGCCATTATTGAGCACACTTCTATCGGCCTGATATTCGTGTGTTGTAACAAGCTCTTTTCTCAAAAGCCAAAACAAGGGATTAAACCACTGGAAAACAGCTATTAAATTAATAAGCAATAAGTCCCAATTATGTTTCAGCTTAATATGAGCCTTTTCATGCTCTATTATTATTTCCCTGTTTAATGAGTAATCTTTATCAGAAATAACTATTTTGTTAAACCAACTGAACGGAATAACCTCCCTTCTGCTGATGTAAAGCGTCAAACCTGACGATATCACTTTTTTAGAGCTATTGATTATCTTGATAATCTGAAAAACGCCAAAAAGATTTTTTAGTAACACTGCTACTCCCCCCACAATAAATATTGCAAAGGCAATAAACGGGATGTATGACATCCAATCTGCTCCACTATCTGTAAGTGTCAATATGGGCTGTACGGGAACATCCGACGAGAAAACCTCCTGAGTGGCTATATGTGGTGTCGCAATAACCTTTTTTGTAAAAGTCAGTGTCAATACAGGGAAGAGCAAAGAGAGTAAAACCGAAGACAACAGAACAATGCGGTTTAGTTTAAAAAAAGTCTCCTTTGACATAGCGGCAGAGTAAACCAAGTAGAACATAGTTATACATGCCGCCACCTTAACCAGATA
>CAYGGD010000119.1:0-5174 GCA_964349315.1 uncultured Muribaculaceae bacterium | reverse complement strand
GCATATCCCACCATACAGGAACTGACCATATGTCTACTTCAAATGCTTTAGGATTTGATTTTCTCATGTTAGCTGAGTTGTAATTGATTTCATGAGAACACTGACTCATTCTGCGGAACCAGTAGTTATCCTGATCTTTGCTCGATCCCGGCATTTTTGTAGAGGCCTCGGCACTAAACTCGCGAGGTCTGTCAAAGCCCGGATAAACAACACCGAAGTTTCCGATATTACCTGCAGAGAAGTTGAATCTTCTCATGTCATTCCAGTTTTGCTGAGTGAATGTCATAGAGATAAACTTCTGCTGCATAATTTTTGCCATTGTAAGATCGTTTGGAGTTTGGGCAACAGCTGCACTTGCAAGAAAAGCATCGATATCGGCTTGAGCCATTGGCGCTTTTGCAGGATTAACAGCGCTCGAGTACTCATTCAACTTATTGTTCATATGCTGCATATGAGCTCTTATTCCCTCTTTATACGCTGCAAGGGCTCCCGGTCTGTCACCTTGTCTGAACAACACCTCTGCCTTGATAAACTGCATCTCATGATAAGTTAGGATATCAGTTGGTGATTCCGGACGAGTATAAAACGATCCGGTTGAGAGAACTGTACCATCGGCAGCCATGTATGTACTTTCCGAAGATGTTGCACCTGTCATTCCGCAAATCGATCTTATGTTAATGTAAACAGTATCACCTCTTCTTGCAGGATTTGTAGAAGAAACCGACCATTTACCTGTAGCAGTACTATAGCTTGAGAGCACTGGGCCTGAGTTAAGACGGATGTCAGAGTTAATATGGTCTACACCTTGTGTTCTGACAAACTTTTTAACAAGCTCTGTCTGTCCGGTTTCGGTATTTACTTCAGGAACCTTAAACTGAGCCCAAGGAAGCATTTTATCACCTCTCGGATCTTTAATACCTGATCCGCCAGGGTATGTATTATCCAGAAGGTCTATATACCACTGCGTAAATCTAGCCCAATCACTCCATGCTCCTGAGTTGAAGCCAAATGAAGTTCTTAAAGGGTCGTTAATCAGCACATCACCCGTCATGTCTGCAGGGTCGTTCACATGATGTATAATGGTGCTTTCTGATACACTCTGAGGGCCTTTAGAAATTGCATCCAAAATAGCTGCAGGGTCGTAGCTCGCTTTTTTGGACAAATTATTCAGCCATCTTGCTCTTAAACCGTGAACAAGCTTAATCCATTTCTGAACATCGCCGTTGTTCCAGTTATCACCTGCCGAAAGAGGAGTTGCCGTTGCCGGCTGAGATCTTTGTAAATACTCCAAAGCCATATCGAGTCTTTCAAGACATCCTTCAAAAATCTCCTGACCACTTGAGTACTCAGGTGTTAAGCTTGACGAAAGTGCTGTTGTATAAGGCATTTCGCCATACCAGTCAACCATAAGCATAAAGCCCATAGCATGAATAACATGTGCCGCTCCTATATAGTGCCATGCCTCTTCCTTCTCTGCCATTGTAATCATATCATCAATATTACAAGCAGACCCCACAAACCATTGCTGATAAGGGGTTGTAGTTGCTGCCAAAGGGGGATTCCATGCAGGTAAAAGGCCGTTGGTTCCTGTGAAAAGTCTGGAACTAATCTGACCGGTAATTTGGGCCGCTCTTACACTCGCGGCACCCATACCATATCCGTAGTGGTGCTGAATCCAAGGCAACCTCGACGATACAGAGGCCACTACATTGGTGGGGTAGTCGGGATTGACATTAACATCAAGCCACTTTTCGCAAGAGCTTATGTTTATTGCCAATAATACTGTTAAACACAGATATATTATTTTTTTCATAATTATACTCATTTTAAAGATATTCAATTTAACCACTAGAATGTAAGATTAAGACCTACAGAGAATCCTGCAGTTGCAGGCACACCGTTATAGTCTATACCTGCAGAACTCGAACCTATTACACCCGATCCGGCAACACTTGTCTCAGGGTCCATACCTTTATAGTTAGTCATCAGCCACAAGTTTGTTCCGGCCAATGTAACGGACATACCTTTGAGTACATTTTGTCTGTTGATAACACTTTCAGGAAGATTATAAGTTAATGAAAGTGCTCTCAGGCGAAGCCAATTAGTATTGGTGATATAGTTTGCAGTTTCACGCATATGGTGAGTATTCCAGTATTCACGGATAATATCGCTACCATACCTTCTTACAACTGCTCCCGACGAAGTGGTAATGTCGTAGCTTTGGTTAGCATTGTAAGTATAAGTTTTTGGCTCCATAGTACCAGTTACTGGATTTTTTGCAACACCCGAAAGTGTAAGAGTTTCACGATCCATAGATCTTTCACTCATACCCTGGGTTGTCATATAATAGTCTGTACCATTAAAGATATCTCCACCTAATCTTACATCTAACAGGAATGAGAGATTCCAGTTTTTCCAGCGTAGATTATTATTAAGACCACCTGCAACGGTTGGCTCTCTGTCACCAACGTACTTGGTTGTCAGGTTATCACTTGTAGGCATTCCTGTGTACCAGTCGAGAACAACATTTCCGTTGTCATCTTTAGTCCAAGTTGAACCTGAGATACCCATAAATTTACCAAAGTTGAAAGAGGCTGCTTTTGCATTACCTACCTGAACATCTGTTACATAAAGGACATCTTGTCCTGTAAGTAAATTTTCTACAGTACCTCTGTTACCTGCAAGGTTAAGAGTTAAGTCCCATGAAAAGTCTCTGGTTTGAACAGGAATAGCAGTAATTGCCAACTCCATACCTCTGTTTATTACATTACCCACATTTGTAGATAACAAAATATAACCGGTTGACTGACTCAAACGAGGAGTTACAATTTGGTCTCTACTGTTATTTGAGTAATATGTGTAGTCAAGGCCGAGTCTTCCGTTAAAGAAACGAAGATCCAGACCAAACTCGATTGACTCTGTTCTCTCAGGCATCAGGTAAGGGTTACCTCGCTGCCAACTGTTTCCAACACCAACTCCTGCAAGGAATACTCTTGGCGCCCATAGCGATGTTGATGTAGCATAAGGGTCGGTATCTTTACCAACCTCTGCCCACGAAGCACGAATTTTACCAAAAGAGAGAATATCACTTGCGGGTAAAAGCTCAGTAAACACCAAACTACCGCTAACCGAAGGATAAAAATACGAACGGTTATCTATCGGAAGTGTAGAGGTCCAGTCGTTACGGCCGGTTAAAGTAAGGTATGCAATGCTCTTGTAAGCTGCACGGAACTCACTGTAAACACCCATTAAACGCTTTCTTGAATGTAGTGACTGGAAAGATTTGTCATTTTGATCGATGTTCTCGAAACTGTAAACACCCTCTGTAACAAAATTATAACCGGTTCTTCTGTTGGTTGACATTTTTGTGTCCTCAATAGAATGACCCAAAAGCAAACCAAGATCAAAATCACCAAATCTCTTGTTAAAGTTAAGCATCAGGTTCGATGACATATACTGATATACAATGTCGGTTTCTGACAAACGGCCATTCTGGAATGTTTCTCTGATTGCAGCTCCCGGATGTATAAATGTGTAGTCCGACTTGTTGTAAGTATCGTAACCTATTCTGTAGCTGATATCAAACCAGTCAGCAACATCATAGTTTGCATATGTGGTACCTGTAAAACGATTAACATCGTCATAAAGCTTATTTTTATTGATAATCCAGTAAGGATTCTCAGTATCGGCTGCAAGCTCCTGAAGTCCTTCGAACATTCTGTATTTTGTTCCGTCTGCATTCAGGTATCTGGTCATATCGTCGCTTCTTGGCCAGCCATAAATAGCAGACATAGCTCCGTTACCACCTGCTCCCCACAAACCTGCACTTGTAAGGGTTTTATCGGTGTGAGTGTTAGAGTAAGATACATTTGCTCCAACTGTGAGGTTCCCATGTTTTTGATCACCGTTAAAACGGAATGTGCTCTTTTGGAAACCTGTTGCAGGAACAATACCTGTTTGATCTGTTCTGGATGCAGACATATAAAATGATCCCGTTTTGCTACCTCCAGAAATATTCAGAGTGTTATCGAGAATTGTTCCTGTCTGGAAGAAATCTTCAATGTTGTTATACATTGTCTCTCCTGAGCCAAAGCGGTCTCCCCACGATCCCATTGTGTGATCGCTGAATACTCCGGCTGCATTGTAGAAACCTCTCTTATACCCATCTTGCTGTGCAGGATATCTGTTTACCCAGTTCGAAGAGAATCTTGAATTGAAACCAACCTGAAGAGCTCCCTCCTGACCTCTTTTGGTTGTAATGAGAATTACACCTGCAGCAGCTTTCGATCCGTAAAGAGCAGTAGCCGCCGGGCCTTTAAGAACTGACATATTTTCGATATCCTCAGGGTTAATATCCATTACCCTGTTACCAAATGTAGTGGTATTTCTGGTTGCACCGTCAAAACCACTGTTACCTCCTATTGGAGTAGAGTTGTCATAAATAACACCGTCTACAACAAAAAGTGGCTGATTATCTCTCTCCAGAGATGTACCACCACGAATAACAATTTGAGCTCCCGCACCGGCTGCGCCACCACTTTGAGTAACATTCACACCGGCAATTTTACCGCTCAAAGAGTTAATAACATTAGACGATTTGTTCCTAAGAATCTCTTCGCTGTTAAGATCCTGAACCGCGTATCCGAGAGCTTTTCTCTCTCTTCTAATACCAAGAGCCGTTACAACAAGTTCGTCCAGAAGCATCGCATCCTCTTCCATCACTATGTTAATAACGGTGCGGTTGTTTACAGGAACTCTGGTTGTCTTCATTCCTATTGCAGAAAAGACAAGTACAGCATTTCCGGGGGCACTGATTTCAAAGCTACCATCAAGATCGGTTGCAACACCCGTTCTTGTTCCTTCTACCATAACTGACACTCCAATCATTGGCAGATCTGCTTTGTCAACTACCCTTCCGGTAACCCTTATGTCCTGAGCCATTAAAGTTCCGGATAAAAGAACCAAGGCAAATACCGACAGCATAAAGCGAGTACACCGTGCGGTTAAATTGTGTGAAACATACATAAAATTTTAATTTTAGGTTAACGATTAAATTTAAAAATTGCTAAATATTGTAAATATTTATAAGTTTATTTGCGTTATTAATAATACTTTGTAATCCCCCGATATATTTTTCTAATAGGTATTTAAAAAAACCGTTACCTATACTGAAA
>CAYGGD010000118.1:0-5192 GCA_964349315.1 uncultured Muribaculaceae bacterium | reverse complement strand
TTATTAAATTTGGCTTAAGATGTAACATTATAAGTGTGTTTCTCCTATTGTAAGAAGAGAATAATTGTTTTTGCTATGAAAACAGGTAAATTTTTGTTGCTTATAATTACGGGAACACTTCTACTTCACATTTGTAGTAAGGAGATTAATTTAGAGCAGCTTAATGTGTAAATTCCGGAGTTTACTACTCTCAAAACGGTCTTTTTTCTGCTTATACGCTTTTTAAAGCTGCAGAGAGTGGCTCAGTATCGGACCCCGTTCACGAGATGTGTGATGCCGGTGCAAGATTTTACTCCTGTTTTATCTATAACCCAACCAACAGAACCTATAAAAAGGTACTGCTAAAGGAGAGTGGTGACTGGAAGATTGAAAACAACAGCAATGCAGCCAAAAAAATTGTGAAGGTGATGGAGTCTCAACAATCTACTTTATGACAATCACCCCATATATAGTTGGGAGAGTTAACCTCAAGGCCAAAGATAAATTGTCAAGAAACACACCCTTTCTCTCCCTAAGAGCGGGGTATATGATCTATCTCGTAAAGGGTGACAGCGATTATAACTCTCTTAATCTTGAGCCCCGTTTAGGATTCTCACACCTTCGAAAAAGCGGTAAAAGTTCTTGGTCGTACTTTATTTCTGCAAATGCATTCCAGGGCAGAGTATTCCCTAAAATTGGAATTGGGTTTGAGTTCTAGTTGTCAGAGCTGAATTCTCTCTTTGTACTTTCTGGAGATCTCGATTGATTTTCCTCCTGCGTAAACGCAAGATGTATCGGTTTTTGTAATATAGGTTTTGTTTACAAGATAGGAGCGGTGAACCCTTATAAATCGAGAGTCCAAAACCTCTTCCCAGTGTGAGATATTCATTTTTGTTCTGTAGGATATCTCCTCAACACATCTTACCCACACTTCATAATCCCTTGATTCAATATATATTATTGAATTTATAGGAATAGAGATCTTTTTTCGGTCAGAGGTAAACTCTATAAGACGGTTCTCTTCAATCTTCTCTGTCGGTAAAAATTTTATCTCCAATAATTTCTCAAGGGATAGCAGGCAAATCATTATCAACCATAAAAAAAACGGATTAAATATAATCTCAAACTCTGTGGTCAATCCAAAATTGTAGAGATATAAATGGACAAACAGAATTGTCTGGTACTCTACCAGGATTGTAATCAGGGCAAGGTAAATTGAGTGTAAAACTGTTGTTTTCACACTTTTAAATGAGATCTCCTTTATCATTATCTTTGCCGTAATTACACCTGGCAACAGCGCAATTGCCAACATAAGGGAGGAGTAATAATCTTGTGCTACGCTCCTAAGCACGCCGCTCAAAAGCAGCACAGATGCAATCCAGAAAATAAAATTGAAATACCTTCTCATGTTTCAAAATTAATCTATTTCCCATTCAATTTAAACTGTTAGATACCGGAATAACCCCATTTTAATATTTAGAGAGGGATTTTACACAATAAGAGAGGGATTATTCCGGTGAATTTTGAATGATTTATCTTACTCAGGGGTAACTTTGTCTTGAATTTTTAAACACAAAAAAAATGAATCTAGTTAAGTTATTCATTGAGGGTGGGGACCTCTTTATGACAATCCTCACAATCGAATTTATTCTAATGATTCTTGCAGCCTGGAAGGCCCCTGCTTGGGTTAAGGAGATTGGAATAATTGCTCTTACAACAGGAATTTTCGCGACATTATTAGGACTTTATCAGGCTTTTACTGCTGTTCAGCTAGCCGGAGGTGTCTCAATGGCTGTGATGTGCGGGGGTTTAAAAGTTGCAAGCATTCCAACGATGTATGGGATGATTATTTTTCTCGTGTCATTGGTTATCCGAATAGTTCAGAAACCAAGAATTTAACACAGGAGAGAGAACCCGGGTCGTAACAAGAGAGTCAGTTAATAAACTTTTTTGTAACTTTCCACAAACAATTCAATCATTAAATTTATGGAGAGAGTAATCAATTATCTGAACAATCTTAACAACAATAATAACAAGGAGTGGTTTGAAAACAATAAGAGAGAGTATATTGAGGCCCGGGATCTCTTTAATCAATTTACTGAGGAGCTGATAAAGGGGATTTCCGAATTTGACCCCTCGGTTAAAAACCTTAGCGTTAAAGATTGCACCTATAGAATCTACCGTGATGTTCGTTTTTCTAAAGATAAGACTCCTTATAAAAACCATATGGGAGCATTTATCTCTAAGGGGGGTAAGAACGGGGGGCACTCCGGTTACTATTTCCATATCGAGGCCCGCGGTGCAGATTACATCGGAGGTCATATTCTCAGCACCGGGATCTATCGCCCCGCTCCAAAAATCCTTAAGAGTATCCGCGAAGAGATTATGCTTAACGGGGAACAATTCTTAGAATCAGTCTCTGTGGCAAAAGGGTTCAATCTGGATAGCGGTGATTCTTTAAAGAGAGTACCTGCCGGATTTCCGGCAGAATCTAAATTTGCAGATTTTTTCAAACTGAAGAACTACTTTCTTGTTCAATATGTTGATGATAGCTTTATTCTAAGTGACAAACTGCTGGAAAACACAATTCGTGAGTATAAGAAGACGCATGTATTTAACAATCTATTAAACCTCTCTGTTGATTATGCCAATCAAAGTTCAAATCAGGAGTAACTCTAAAAAGTGTTAATCTGACTCAATTCTCTGAATACCATCCCTATTGAGCACAAGGCGATAGTGGCTTAATTCATTCTGGGTTTCGTTCTGCTTCTGTATAATCAGGTTTAGATAGTATAGCTTTTTACCTTTTATGGTTTGAAATCCCTCTTGATTGTCAGGAAAATAGAGTGTGAACTCCGGGTTATCCATATTCCTCAAAAAATGGGAGGTGTTTAGACGAATAATAGAGTTTACCCCGGAAAAGAAATATGGACTTGTGGAGTTAAGTCTCTCCCGATCTATATGCATATGCATCCTGTAGAGGATAATCTTCTCGCTATCGGTTTTATAGGTTGCATCAATAATTGCAGCCCTGTTCCTTAGCTTAATAATCTCATCAGGAATCTTTGAATCCTGTATAAAGTCCATACTCTCCTTTGCCCATCCAATATCTGTATCGTTAATGTTCATTGCAATTTTATGGTCAAAGTATTTTGAGCCCATCTTATGGGCGAAATAGAATCTTGCCAGCTCTTTAATTCTGTCTTTTAACATATAGCTTACCACAAGTGCTACAAATAGTGGCATAGTATAGTTTCCGAACTGCTGTTGTACCGAAAAAGCAATTATCGTTGCAAAAACCATTGATATTCCTGCCGCAATACTATAGAGAAACTGCTCTGTTAAAACTCCGTCCCTTCTTCTCTTTACATTCAGATAGAGATGGCTCTCAGCATATTTTTTAAGCAACCCAAGGCGGTGAACAAAATCACTCGATATGTTCTTCTGTTCACTCTCTACCACCTGGTACCCCTTGCTCTTTTTAAACTCGATAATCTCATTTACCATTGATAGAACAGCTGCTTTATAACTCTCAAAAAGCTTACTATCTCCTCTTTTTAGCCCTTTCATAAGAAGGAAACTGTACTTCTCAATTACATTACACATAAACTCCTCCCCATAACGGTAGTAGTCTACCAATCCGGGATCAATATTAGGAACATTGATTAATGGGTAGAGATCTCTATATTTTTCAAAGATGCTCTTTACGTTCTTTATATAGTTGGTTATGAGATATTTTCGATCGTCTGCTTTGGCTGAGTTTATATGGTTTACCTCATCTCTCAGTGAGCTTTTAAGTATGGAGAGGAACATTTTTATTTGATACTCATACTCTTCCGAATTAGTTCTGGTAGGTTGTGCTGTTATTTTCCTAAAAGCTTTCTCTAAGTAGATAAATGGCGAATTATCTGCCCACACAATATTTCGCAAAAGATAGACAGGGGTAATTAGCCTGATGTTTGATCTTAAGTCCTTATAAAAATCGGATTTTGAGTAATTGAACCTGTTTACGTCCAGACTGTTCGGTACAAATAGCCAGATATTGAAAGCAAAATCATTCAATTTCAGCTTTTTTCTTGCCCCGAAACTTACCTTTATCTCTGCTGAGTATCTGTCATGTTGTTTAACTTGTTCGTCAATCATCTCATCTATCTATTATTATATCAATAGTTTTAAAAAAAGACTCCATTAGGGGTATATCCCAGCCACTTTAAGAGAGTCTCTCCCCAAATAATAATTACAAACCAGCTAATTACCAGCATAGTAAATCCAAACTTGAATGTGTCGGAAATACTGTAGTGATTAGTTGTATAAAGGAGAGCAGATGGCTTACTATTAAAAGGAAGCACATAGACGTGTTCAATCAGAAGCGCAACCGGAAATGATAGACTCATAATAGGGTAACCGAATTTTTGAGCGACACCTATTGCAATTGGTACAAATATTAGGGCCCTCATAGTTTTTGATTGGAAAATCAACCCACTGAATATCATGACAAATGTAAGGCTTAGATAGAGTACCCAAAATGGTGTCTGCTCGGTAATCCCGAAATGGCTGAACAGAGAGTCAACCATCACTGCAGGTAAATCTGTTACCTCAAGGCCTGATCCTAACGTATAAGCCCCGGCAGAGAATAGCATCAGATGCCATGGTATATCTACATCGTTCCACTTAACAATACCAATCCGCGGTAATAGAGCAACTACAGCTCCCATAAAAGCAACTGCTGTCTGAGAGATTCCGTGTTGCTTATCTGTTGCCCAAAGTAAAAGGACAACCACAAAGATTGCAATCGCTTTAAATTCGTCAAATTTCATCTTCCCTAAAAGATGAAACTCCTCTTTAAGCCTCTCCATCCCTCCCTCAATCTGAGGAACCCTCTCACCCGGTTTCATAGGAAAAATTATTTTGGTACCTACTATCCATCCTATGATTATTAATAACATACACAACGGAAATGCAGCAAAAAACCAATCCTGAAAACCAAACATAGACATACCCATAGAGCCTGCAATCAGTGAGCCTGCAAGGAGGTTCGCACCTGAACCGGTAATAAACCCACTCGCTCCCATATTGATTTGAAAGAGGTTCTGAAGTACGATGTTTCTTCCGAAGTTGTTTCTCTTATCGGGTGTCGCTCCGTAAATGGCTGCAATAACCATAAAAATTGGCAGTAAAATTGTCGCTTTTGCCGTTGTTGCAGATATAAAGAC
>CAYGGD010000117.1:0-5345 GCA_964349315.1 uncultured Muribaculaceae bacterium | reverse complement strand
AGAATGGAGCCGATAAAACCCAAAGAGACTATCTACTTTTCACTGTTCGACAACACCACCAAAGAGCACGGCTACTACTACAGAGAGATGGGCAAGAGAAGATCTCCTATGACTCAGTGGATAAAAGAGCCTCACACCTTTATATATCTGGACAGAGCCAAAAACAAATCGGTTATTACCTATGTTAAGCATAACTTTACCACATCGCCCGATGTTTGGGTAACCAAAAACAATTTCCGCACTCAAACCAAAGTGACAGACATC
The DNA here is from genome assembly GCA_964349315.1 of uncultured Muribaculaceae bacterium. Classification (GTDB taxonomy): domain Bacteria; phylum Bacteroidota; class Bacteroidia; order Bacteroidales; family UBA932; genus Bact-08. Next base: position 5,081 of record CAYGGD010000117.1, on the reverse strand, counting down.
AACCCTCAGCAAAGAGATTACAACTGGGGTACAAACGAACTTGTAACATGGAAGTCTGCCATTGGAGAGGATATTGAAGGCATTTTGTACAAACCAGAAGACTTCGATCCAAATAAGAAATATCCGATGATAGTCTATTTTTACGAAAGACTATCTGACATGCTCAATGTTTACAGAGCGCCGGCACCAAGCCGCTCTACTATCAATATCACCTACTTTACCAGCAACGGCTACCTGGTTTTTGTTCCGGATATCCATTATCAAATTGGATACCCCGGCAAAAGTGCAATGGACTGCATTGTACCGGGAGTAGAGATGCTTTGCGAAAACCCATGGGTCGACAGAGACAATGTAGCCATTCAAGGACAAAGTTGGGGTGGTTATCAGGTTGCCTATATGGTTACACAGCCGGAAATATTCAAATGGAAAGCAGCCGGAGCCGGAGCTCCAGTTTCAAATATGACAAGCGCCTACGGAGGCATTCGCTGGGGATCGGGAATGGTACGACAATTTCAGTACGAACACACCCAAAGCCGTCTCGGCAAAACACTCTGGGATGGATACGAACTTTACTACCTGAACTCACCCCTCTTTTTTGCAGACAAAGTCGAGACTCCTCTGCTTATTATGCATAACGACGAAGACGAGGCAGTTCCATGGTATCAAGGAATTGAGTACTTTACAGCCCTTAGGCGCCTTGGCAAACCTGTTTGGATGCTGCAATACAACAAAGAGCGTCATAACCTTGCCAGCAGAGTAAATGCAAAAGACTTAAGCATAAGGCTATCTCAGTTTTTCGACCACTACCTCAAAGGCGCACCAATGCCGGTATGGATGAAAAGCGGAGTACCCGCAACACTCAAAGGAATTGACTGGGGATACGAACTAACCGAAGAGTAAGCACAATAATCATAAAAAAACCGGCAGCCAAACTGCCGGTTTTTTTTAAATACCAATTAACCTCAAGGATTTAACCGCCGCATACTCTGCAAAACCTCCAACTTAACCTCATCAGGCACCAGCTCATTCAAATAAAGAGCATTAAGCGCATCCACAATCTTCTCCCTCTCAATACTCCAATTAAACCAACCAAGCGCCTCGGCAAGAACAACCCTCACTTTTGTATCATCCGAATTATCTGCCAAAAGCACTAAAAGATCATCTACCTGACTGTGATTATTGTAATTTCTCAAAAACCTCACAGCCATTATGCGATCTTGCTGCTCCGCATTTTTATCCATAATAGTTTTCAGAGAATTTTGCTGCCTTTTATCCTGAGAGTGAAAATAGGCCGAAATCTCAGTCACAGCCGAATCACCCGAAAAAAGATGCGAACCTTTGTTCTGACGCTCCAACTCAGCAGCGATAGAATCGGCATTAAACATAGTAAGCGCTATCTGGCATGCATACTGCAGACGATGACTCTCTCTTGAGAACAAAACATTATTTACCAAAGGCGAGAGCAATCTGCTATCACCTGAATAACCGGCAAACCGCGCAGCATTACGCCTTATTAACTCATAAGGATCGTACAACGCCTTTGCCAATGTCTGTACCAAAGGCTCTCCTCCAACATCAATCAACCTTTTAAGCGCCTGCATCCTAACACTGTAGTAAGGGCTCTCGTTAAAATATTGAACCAATAACTCCTCATAACTGTCAGGAGGATTTTTAGCCAGCTGCTTTAAAGCAATAGACTGATAGTTAGGATTATCACTTTGGAGATAATGCATCCACACCTTTGTCTCTTTTGAATTGAGAGCAAGGTTTTTGTTTAAAGCAATTGCCTCGAAATGTCTTAATTGTGATGGAGAGCCGGCAGTAAAACGGAATGTTGGATCACCAATCAAGTGCGACTCAAGAGTTTGTGTCTCTTTTTGCCAAAAACCAATCCTTACCCCCTCGGCAAGCATACCAATCAACTCCATAGACCACTTATCCTGCAAAACATTAACCGTGTTTCCCTGCGCTACAATTGTGTTGCCATCACCAAACACATGGTATCCGGCCACATAACCCGGCTTATGAAAAGAGCCGTTATAGCAGGCATCAAAAATTGCAACTCTTGCCTGTGGTTTTATCTTTTTAAGATCTGACAGCACTATATTAATATTGGCAGAAAATAGAGAATCAGCCACTCTTGTTACAGCCATAATGCTATCTGCAAAAAAAGACTCACTTAAAGCATAATCTTTAATAACCCTCTGTTTAAAGGTCTCTGCCCTCTCTCCTCTGTTTCGCCTATATCCGTTTCTCAAAGAGATTGAAAGCGCCTCAACAGGACCCACAGCCGAAGGAGAGTAAAATCCCAGCACATTTGGAGCCGGATACTCGCCATTAATATACTGAGTATCAAATGCCCCATGTTCGTGATACACAAAAAGATCAACCTCAGGCTTTTGCATTTCGGTAAAGAGGCGGAATTTCATAAACGGATCTTGGCGGAAGTTGTAAAAAGCGTTGCCATCACCTCTTTTAAATGCCTCCGGAAACTGCTCTTTAATCGCAAACTGCTGATTTTGCCATGCTGTTAAACAGTCAGAGTTATAAGCATGTCCGTTGAAAAAAATCAACTTGTCGGCATAATTTATTTCCCGGTGTGCCTCAACCACTTTTTTAAGATACTTACGAAGAAGTTCGTGCTCACTTACTCCCATATCTGACGGAGGGAGCATTCGTGCAGAGTAGAAATTACTGTTTATCCACTGTGGTGAGCTCTCCTTGATGTTGTAATAGAAATGACGGGGATTATCGTCGTCAACCTTGATAAACTCAAAGTCAAGATCGAGATCGTCGTAAAACCTATCGCTGGTAACCGATGATTCTGTCATAGGAAAACGCTCTTCGTCCATTTTAAAAGCTGTTGTAGCATGCTGGAAATTTCTTATTCGCACAACAGGGATATCTCCGATAAATACAGCACCCTCCAATGTAGTTCGCTTGTAAAACAGCTTTCTTATCTCCTTTCTAAGCACCAAAGGGTCGTTCCATTGCCCTATCAGAATCTGGACTCCCAGCCCCTGGTGTTCAAGGATATTTTTGTACTCAAGGACCTCCTGTTTAGCTGCGTCAAAGCTATCTTTATCAATAACTATTAAAAATCTGGAATCAAATTTGCCTCTGTAGGAGATAACCTTACTTTTTGCATCCAGCTCAAGCGAACACAAAAGAGGAGTAATCAGTAGCAGCAGGTATAAAAATCTTTTCATCATTGTCTCCTTTTATCTCATATATACTGTAAGCCGGTTAACTGTTTTTATCAGCTCATTTTCAAAGCTACTGTCACTTACACCGGAGGCAAGCAAACCTTTGCAAGAGTTAATAATATCAGCTCTTTTAAAAGAGGTGGTAAACCATCCGAGAGCCTCTGCCAAAGCTATTCTCAATTCCACAGCTTCGGTTTCATCTTCAAGAACCTTCAAGTAATCATCTACATTATTGTGATAGGTGTTGTTCCTTAACATTCTCACAGCAGAGAGACGAGACCGCAGTTCGCTCTCCCTGTTTGTAACATTATCACTCATTGCTGCTATTCTGCGCCTTGACTCTATTCTGCTCATAAAAGAGTTCAACACACCCTCTTTATCATAAATATTAGCACTATTTTCAAGCTGTTCCCTAACCTCCTGCTCCATCTTATGAGTGTTTAGAAGGTCGAAGCCGAAAATAGCATTAAAGTGCACTCTTTCGTCTAAAGAGCAATTGAGATAAACAGAAGCTACAACAGGGATAAAGTCATCTTTTCCTATTCTGCCCATAGAAAACACCGATTTTCTTCTGATAAACTCATAGGGATCGTTAGCCGAGGAGTATAAAAGCGACTCAAAGCTATCACTGTAATAATGCTGCAACAAATGATAAACCTGTAATCTTACAGTATAATAATCAGATGTGTAATATGTGTACACTAAAAGATCTTCGAGATTCTCATACTCCAGATTGAATAATTTATGCAGAGCAAGAGCCTGAAGGTTAGGATTGTTCTCTTTTCTTAACATATTAAGCCAGAAATCGGGGTCAGATCTATTTAGTTCGATATCTGCCGCTACGGGGCCTGATGGATTGTGGCTTCTGAAACGGAAAGTGGGATCACCAATAATATGCGACTCCAGAATATTAACCAGCTGCATCCACTCACCTACTCTGAAACCGAGCCCCAGCATACCCATAAGGTCTGAAGACGATTTGTCCTGCAATACATTAACACTGTTACCTATCGAGACCATAGCTTTACCGGAGGCAAAAATGTACTCCCCTGCAATAAATTTCTCCTCGCGAAAATCGCCATTGTAACAGGCATCGAATATCACTACCCTGGCATTTGGAGCAATAACAGGCACGTCTTCAAGGACAATACCTGTACGGATATCATTTATAGAGTCCTTTTCTGCCAGTTCGGCAGAGTCGAACCCAGCAAACCACGAAGTGTCAATATTATAATGCAAACTCCAGGAATGCATCATCTCCCTCCTCTTGTCAATATCACGCTCTCTGAGTAATCTGCTGCGAAACAATCTCTCACCTGCCTCCTTGTATTCATTTGCTCCTTTAGAGTATGGCGTAGATGTAAGATACTGTCTATGAGGCATTCCATGCTGATGAAATATCATAAGGTCCATCTCTTCACGGCGTAATTCGTCGGTAACAACATCTTTCATGTAAGAGAACATGCTGAAAAACAAGAATTTAACAGAGTTTTTGTCGCCGAATGCTCCGGGGAATTGCTCTCGTAATGTATGCCCCTCCTCTTTCCATGCAGTTAAACTGTTGGAAAAAGAGCCTTCACCCGTGTATGATGTTATTACATCAAGAATTCCTGCCGTCTCTCTCTCTCTTACCACTTTTGCAAAATAATCTCTGATTTGGCTATAGCCCCCTTCGCCAACTTTGGTTGGCTTAATTCGTCCACTGTAAATATCACAGCTAATTTTCTGTGGAGAGTCGCCTCTTAAAGAATAGTAATGAAACAGTGTATTAACCGAATCCTGACCCAGGTAATCAAACTTAAGATCGAAGTCGTCGTAAAAACGGTCCGATGGCACTGAAGAGGTACGGAAAGGGAACATCTCCTGATCCATTTT
>CAYGGD010000116.1:0-5400 GCA_964349315.1 uncultured Muribaculaceae bacterium | reverse complement strand
ATTATAAAGGCAGTTGAAAGGATAAAAAGAGGGTAATATCACATACAGAGCATAATAACAAAATTACTTATCTCTTTAAGCTCTTGGCGAAGAGTTGTATAAGCTTTTGTTTTCTGGTTTTTTACAGTGTTTACCGTAATGTTAAGAGCGCCGGCAATCTGTTCGGCGCTCATTCCTGCCATAGATAGCAGAATTATCTCCCTTCTTCTCTCAGGAAGCAAAGAAACCGCACGGGTAATCTCCCTTTTAAACTCAATTTCAGTAATCTTTATAAAGAGATCTTCACACGCTTCATCCCCAATTGATTCAAGATTAAGAGGATGTTTACTTCTAACTATACGTTTAACAGTATTGTTTCTTAACGACTTATAGAAGTAGGCCTTAAAGTGTGCCTCATTATTGAAATTTCTGCGTCTATTCCATATCTGAATAAAAACCTCTTGAAGGATATCCTCGGCACTATCATCATCAATCAGAAAAGTCTTCACAAAGCTTAAGCCGGATGAGAAGAAAGCTAAAAACAGCTTCTCAAACGAGCTCTGATCTCCTTCCCGAAACCTCTTTATCGTCTCCTCCATTACGAGAAAAAATTTAAAATAGCCAATCCCAATTACTCCTTTCAGTGACAAATGTAGTTTTTTTTTGAAACATCAATATTTTCACCTTTGTAAAAAAATAATTTTCGATAACACCTTTTTGGCATTAATGGATTATTAATCTATATGCACTTTAGCCAATTTTTTGCCATGAAAAAATATTATGAATCTATCCGAACCGCTCATCTGCTTGCAAAATTTGCATCAAAGAGCATAACTGAAAATGAGAAAAAAGAGCTCGGATCACTTATAAAACAGACAGGGATTAATGCAGAAGAGATCCTTAAAGCTGCAGCAGACACAAACAGTGGGTTTTTGGAAGCAGATACAGAGGCCTCTAAAAGAGTTTGGAATTCGGTGCAGATAGAGATCGCGCGATCTAAAAGAGAGTTCACCGGAAAACTTTTACGATATGCTGCCATCTTTCTTATTGCAATTTCAATATCATTAACCATCTATTATATTAAATCCCAAGAGAATACCCAAGTAGAGACAATCTTTCTGCTTGCAAACGAAACTGTTTTGGAATATCCTACCGGAGAACAGATTGTGTTGGCAGACAACACAGATATCTCTTCTCTGCTTTCGGAATCAGAAACTCTAAAATCACAGAGAGAACAAAAAGAGCCGGCAGAGATGTACAAAATCAAAGTTTCAAGCGGATCAACCCACACTGTTACACTCGAAGACGGAACTACTGTAACTCTGTATCCGGAATCTGAACTACTATTCCCATCTTATTTCAGCTCTCAAGAGAGGGCTGTAACCCTTACAGGAGAGGGGTATTTTGATGTCAAACCGGACTCTTCAAGACTTTTCCGCGTGGATATCGGCTATACATCTGTTGTAGTATATGGTACCAGTTTCAATATCCGTGCATACCGCAACGAACCGACAATAGAAGCTGCACTGGTTAGAGGGAAAATAACCATGAATCAGAAAGAGCTATTACCTAACCAGATGGCAGTCATGGATAAAGAGAACCTCCGAATGGTGATAGAGAGTATTGATGCATCAATCTACCAGGATAGGGCCAATGGGATGTTCATATTTGAAAATAGAGGCTTGGACGAGATAATGAAAGAGTTCGGTCTATGGTTTGGATTTGAATATACTTTTAAGGACGAGATAATGAAAGATAAAAAATTCCGTTTCAGACTACCTCGCACCAGCAATTTCAACTACTTAATGAACCTAATGGAGAAGACAGGCGAGGTTAAATTCGAAGTATCCGATAAAAAAGTAATAATAATGGCCACCAAAGATTAGCACTAAATTAAAAACCACCCATTAACCGGAATTCGGCCAGGAACTCCGGTTAAATGAGCGGCGAGAGGATTTAAAGGGTTCTTCTCCTCAAACCGGATCAGTGAAAATAGTTTTAGAACCCATCTAACCCAAACACTAAATGTATGAAAAAAAAGTGGATTAAGCGTACACCGGGAGATATAATATCTCCTTTAAGTGCCAAAAGTATGTTTTATACTATTGTTCTGCTGCTATTTGGCATGGTACCACAGACAGTAACTGCCCAGGGAAGCAAGCAGATTAGTATAAACAGACAAAATGTTTTGTTTGAAGAGATTGTTCGTGAAGTAGAGTCTCAGTCAAACTTTACGTTTTTGTATAGCACAGAGACTGCACGTGGAATAGGTAATGTTACTGTTAATGTGACAAATGCAACAATCAACCGTGTTATGGATCTTGTGCTGACAAACAAACCTTACAGCTATCAAATTGAGGACAATGTAGTTATTCTTAAAGCAAAGAATCAGCCCACAGCAAATCCTGCCCCTCAACAGAAACCAATCAAATTCAGCGGCTTTGTAAATGAGGCAGATGGTCTTCCGTTACCCGGGGCAGCAGTTATGGTAAAGGGAACACAAATCGGAGTTGTGACAAATGAAGATGGCAGCTTTGAGTTAAATGTACCATCCGAGAGAAGTACCCTTGTTGTGTCATTTCTTGGCAAAAAGAGTCAGGAGATAAATATTTATGGTAAAGTCACAATCAATATCACACTCGAAGATGACGAAATGTCTATCAATCAAGTTGTAGTTACAGGAATCTTCAACAAAGCAAGAGAGAGCTATACCGGAGCATTAACAACAATAACAGACAAGGAGTTAAAAGCTGCAGGAAATCGCAATATCTTATTATCAATTCGTAATATCGATCCTAGCTTTAATATTATAGAAAATCTTACATTGGGGTCTGACCCCAATCAACTGCCTGATATTACAATTCGCGGTCGTACAAGTATGGATGTGAATGTAAGAAACCTTCAGGAACAGACGAGTGTTCAGAGCAATGCAAATATGCCGCTGTTTATAATGGATGGTTTTGAGGTATCCGTTCAAAGAGTTATGGATATGGACGAAGAGCTTGTGGAGAGCATAACTCTTTTAAAGGATGCCAGTGCTACTGCAATGTACGGATCAAGAGGTGCAAACGGAATTGTAGTAATCACATTAAAGCGCCCTGCAACAGGTAGATTAAGAGTGAGCTACAGAGGCGGCGTTAACATTGAAGCGCCGGATTTCACCTCCTATAATCTAATGAATGCACGGGAAAAGCTTGAGTATGAAAAGGCTGCAAATCTCTTTAACTCTATCTACTATCCAACAAATCAAAATCTGCAAGAGCTTTACAATCAACGATTAATTGAGCTTGAAAGAGGAGTCGATACATACTGGCTTAAATACCCGGTAAGGACAGGTGTTGGTAACAGGCACAGTGTTAGAGTAGATGGTGGCGCAGATAATTTTAGTTACGCAGGAGGAATATCTTACAACAATATAATGGGAGTAATGAAGGAGTCATCTCGCAACAACTTCTCCGGTAATCTCTTTTTTCAATACTCTTTAAAAAATGTGAAATTCCAGAACGATCTTACAATACTGCATAACAGAAATAAAAACTCTCCATACGGCAATTTTTCTGAGTACACCACTGCAAACCCGCTATATACCCCATATGACAGTGAGGGGCAACTCAAGAAGATGATTTCGGATCCTCCAGCATCATCAAATACTCCGCAAAGAGTAGGGAATCCGCTCTATAATGCCACACTTCCGACACGCGACGATGGTAGCTACACAGGCATCCAGAACAACTTTGCGATTGAATGGCAGATTAATAAGGATCTTATGTTTCGAGGTAATTTTGGAGTTATAAATCAGCAGAGCAGAACAGATAAATATCTCTCACGAGACCACACAAGCTTTGATACAGGCGATTATACAGGAGAGAATTTCAATATGAGGGGAAGTTACACCTACACTACCGGCTATCTTTTTTCATATGAAGGATCTGCTACTATTAATTATAAAAAGATATTCAATGACGTTCACCAGTTGTATTCCGGCCTTAGTGCAAATGTTGCAGAAGAGTTAACCGAGAGCTATTCTGTTCAGGGAAGGGGATTCTCCGCTGTTAATATGAAGAACTTTGGTATGGCAGGAGCTTATGCTTTAGGAAAACCTTCGAGTAGCGAACAACGTTCAAGAAGATTAGGGACTATCCTTAATGTAAACTACACCTTTGACCGTCGCTACTTTGCCGATATCTCCGGAAAAATTGAGGGATCATCAAAATTTGGAAGTAACGATCGTACAGCTCCGTTCTGGTCGGCGGGGTTTGGATGGAATCTTCACAACGAATCATTCATCTCTAAAATCAACGGGATCAACTCCCTACGTTTACGTTTTTCCTACGGAACAACTGGTTCACAAAACTTTAGTTCATATCAGGCACTTACAACCTACCGGTATTTCGGGCAGGAGAGCTATAAGTTCTGGAACGGAGCATATATGTTAGGGCTTGGTAATCCCGATCTATCGTGGCAGAAGACAAGACACTCAAATATAGGTGTTGAAGCGTCACTTTTCGATGGGCGAATCAGATTAAATGCAGATTATTACAACAAACTAACCGAGGATCTGCTTACCGATATAAATCTGCCTACATCGGGAGGATTTCAAAGTTATAAAGCAAATATTGGCGAGGTTAGAAACAGAGGCGTAGAGTTTGATGCAAATATCTTTTTAATTCGTGATATTAACCGTCGCATTACGTGGTCTGTAGGAGGTAATCTTGCTCATAATGTTAATAAGATCCTAAAAATCTCAAATGCCCTCGAATTCCTCAATTCTGAACTTATGAAAGAGACTGGTCCAAATCCAAGTTTTCTTTACAAAGAGGGTCAATCTATGAACACAATATTTGTTGTTCGTTCGTTGGGAATAGATCCTGCAACCGGACAAGAGCTCTTCTTAAACAGTAATGGAGAGAGGGTTTATACATGGAGTGCACAAGACAAAGTTCCTAACGGAGTAAATGAACCAAAAATCTGGGGCAACCTTAGAACAATGTTCAGATGGAAAAACATCACACTTAACGCGACAATGTCTTATCGTATGGGTGGATATATATACAACCAGAGTCTTGTTGATAAGGTAGAGAATATCAGCCTCTCAAGACAGGTAAATAACCCTTGGGGGAATCTCGATAAAAGGGCACTATATGAGCGTTGGCAGAATCCGGGGGATATTGCAAGCTTTAAAAATATCAGAGATTTTAATGCAACATATGCCTCTTCGCGTTTTGTAATGAAAGAGAATTCTATCACTCTAAATTCTTTGAATATAAATTATGAATTCAGCACAGATTGGATTAAAAAAAGTCTTAAAATGGACTACCTGTCATTAGGTATTTATGCCGAAGATCTGTTTTACATCTCTACCATTAAGCAGGAGAGGGGTCTCTACTATCCGTTTGCCCGGAAGTTTTCGCTCTCTATAAC
>CAYGGD010000115.1:0-5533 GCA_964349315.1 uncultured Muribaculaceae bacterium | reverse complement strand
GTACTTACCCCCGGAGTTGATAATTACGATATTTTAATTGAAAATAATCTGGAGTTTAGCATAATAAATAATCAAGCGGCCAATGAGGCAGCCGAAGCCATTAAAAGGGCCTCATTAAGTGAATATCCGGTTCATCTTAAACTTGACACCGGTATGCAGAGAGTAGGATTCGAAAAAAATTCGATACAGGCCCTTAAAAAAATTTTAAAAGAGAATCCTCAGTTAAAGGTCAAGTCTGTTTTTTCTCATCTTGCAGCAGCTGACGAACCTCAGCACGACAACTTCACACGAGGTCAAATTGAGAGTTTTTGCGCAATGGCAAACGATATTACCTCTTCTCTGCCCTATTCTCCTATGAGACATATCCTTAATTCTCACGGCATCGAGAGGTTTACTTATGCACAAATGGATATGGTTAGGCTGGGTATCGGGCTTTATGGCACCAGCTATGTAGACGAGAGCAAACTTAAGCCGGCTGCCTCACTCGTTGCCCCTGTTATTCAGGTAAAAGAGGTTACAGAGGGAAGTGTGGGATACGGACGACACGGTAAAGTCGACCACAATGTAAAGAGAATTGCTACAATATCTGCCGGATACGCCGATGGCATAAACCGTCATCTGGGAAGGGGTGCTATATGCTTTGATGTCAATGGAAAGAGCGTACCGACAATAGGAAACATCTGTATGGACGCCTCTATGATTGATGTTACCGGAGTTGATGTTTCGGTTGGCGATATGGTAACGATATTTGGCGAAAATCCTCACCCCTCAGAGGTTGCAAAAATTCTTAAAACCATTACTTATGAGGTTTTCACTTCGGTTTCGGCAAGGGTTCAGAGAATAATTACCGATTAATAATTTTAAAAACCAGTTCAAACAAAAGATCGCCATCTCCCGACTCTCCCCTGAGATTACTCTTACTCACCGAGTCGTATTTTCTGATAAGTGATATTGCCTCCATGCACTTTATAAGCGGATAGTTTGATGCTGCCCGTTCATATTCCGGCATAAAGTAAGGGATAATTCCTATATAACCAGCAATTTCAGATTTAGAGGCATTTTTTTTTGCAAGCAAAAGGGCGTGATATTTCAGGAGACGGGAGAAGTGGCTGAAAAGAGCCGACAGTGATAGTGTAAGAGGAAATTGGCGTGGAGAGGCACCAAAATGTTTTACTATTTTCATCGCCCTGTTTCCATCTTTTAACGAAAGGGCCTTGGTAAGTTCAAACACATTATAGTCGCGACTGATTCCAATGTTTCTCTCAATATCTGACACATCAATTTTTACAGAGCCCTCTTTAAGATTAGAGATAAGTTTTTCGAGTTCAAGTGAGAGTTTTCTTAAATCGGTGCCACAATATTCAGCCATTAAAATACCTGCTTCGGGCGAAATTGCACATCCTTTTTGCCGGAGATAACTTTGCAGCCATGAGTGTACCATTTCGTGGTAAATAGAATACGATTCAAATACACATCCGTTAGCTACTGCCGATTTATACAGAGTGGTTCTTTTGTCAATGCTTTTTCCCGTAAAGGCAAGAACAAGAATGGTAGTGGAAACAGGTTTATTGAAATAGAGCTCCAAAACATCAGGCTTTGCCATAAGCTGCGCCTCCTTTACAATTATCAGTTGCCTTCCCGAAAGCATCGGAAACTTTCTGGCTGCCTCGACAACAGCGGAAGGAGTTATATCAGACCCATATACAATAAGCTGATTAAAGTGTTTTTCGTCGGGAGTCAATGCCCGTTGCTCAATTTCTGCGATAATTGTGTCTGCAAAAAAAGGCTCCTCTCCCATAAGAAGATAAAAGGGCTTAAATACACCTTTTCTGACATCGGCTAAAATATTTTCGTATTGAGATATACTCTTTACTATGTCTGATTTTCCCATACTACAGGTTGCTAAATTATGCAAAAAGAGGAAACAGAGCAAATTTTATATCTTTGCACCTAAATTGGTTCTGTGTGAAAAGAGAGGTATTCGATCCGGTACGAAAAAAAAATGTTGCCCTCACTCCCGAAGAGGGGGTAAGGCAATGGCTGATTGCCGAGCTCTCTCAAAAATACGGATATCCTGTTCATATGATGTGCTGTGAGTACTCTATCGACCTTAACGGAGTAAAATACAGAGGTGATCTGGTTTTACTGAACAAAAAACTGAAACCGGTGCTTATTGCAGAGTGCAAAGCGCCCGGTGTAAAGATTTCAAAAAAGAGTTTTGAACAAATTTTAAGATATAATCTTTCGCTTAAAGTGAACTACATTCTGGTAACAAACGGGCAAGATACCTTTATGGCCAGAATTGACAATAGTACGGGAGATTATAATTTTTTACCTGCCATACCCGGTTATGAAGAACTGTCTCAATAAAAAGATTTTCAGGATAATATCAGGCAAAGCTGCTGAATTAGGTGTAAATTGCTTTGTAATAGGAGGTTATGTGAGAGACGCTATGCTTAACAGAGCAAGCAAAGATATAGACATAGTGGTTGAGGGCAGCGGTATAGAGCTTGCTACAGCAATTGCATTCGAACTGGATACACCTCTCAATGTATTCAGGAATTTTGGCACTGCAATGCTTAAGTGGCACGATTTGGAGATAGAGTTTGTTGGAGCACGGAAAGAGTCTTACAGAGCCAGCTCTCGTAAACCAATTGTAGAAAACGGATCGTTAAAAGACGATCAGCTAAGACGCGATTTTACCATTAATGCCCTTGCTCTTAGTTTACAAAAAGAGAGTTTCGGAGAGTTATCCGACCCTTTTGACGGTGTAAAAGATTTAAAACAGGGGTTAATTAAAACCCCTCTCGACCCCGACACCACCTACAGCGATGATCCTCTGAGAATGCTCAGGGCAATACGCTTTGCTTCACAACTCTCTTTTACAATAGTTCCCGAGTCGCTTAGTTCAATCAACCGAAACAGAGAGCGCATAAGTATTCTCTCTCCCGAGAGAGTTGTCGAAGAACTAAATAAAATACTGATGTCCCCCAAACCATCAGTCGGCTTAATGTTACTTGAATCTACAGGCATTCTGGAACTTATTCTACCACAGCTTGTCCAGCTTAAAGGGGTAGAGAATCATGAGGGGAAAGGCCATAAGGACAACTTTTCACACACCCTTCAAGTAGTAGATAATCTGGCCAGAAAGAGTGATAATTTATGGCTTAGATGGGCAGCCCTGTTGCACGATATAGCAAAGCCGGCAACAAAAAAATTCGAACCCGGCATAGGATGGACTTTTCATAGTCACGACTACATCGGGGGAAAAATGGTCCCGAAAATTTTCCGGCAGCTAAAATTGCCTCTTAACGAAAAGATGAAGTATGTAATAAAAATGGTACAACTACATCTGAGGCCTATTGCTCTGGTTCAGGAAGAGGTTACCGACTCGGCCATCAGGCGGCTTCTGTTTGATGCGGGAGACGATATTGACGATTTAATGCTGCTTTGCGAGGCAGACATAACTTCTAAAAACGAAAACACTGTAAAAAAACACAAGCGTAATTTTGAGCAGGTAAGAGAGAAGCTTATTGAGGTTGAGGAAAAAGATGCAGTCAGAAATTTCAGAAACCCTGTAACCGGAGAGGTTATTATGGAGTTGTATGATGTTGCCCCCGGAAGAGAGATTGGTATAATAAAGGAGTATATTAAAAATGCCATTCTGGATGGCGTAATCGGTAACAATATAAAAGAAGCAACTCTTCTGCTTCACAGAAGAGCTGCTGAAATGGGGCTTAAAAAACGAGAGTCACAAACTTAATATGCCGTATTCTGTGGGTCGAAATTGGTCCACTTAAGTGTCCAGTTATCAGCAGCGGCATCACTCCTAAATGCACCTACAAAATTTACCTTGTCAAAAAACTGATCGTTAAGCTTTGGGTTATCAAAGAGATTGCTCTTGTTTAAAAGAGGACTTCCAGCCATTGGAAGCCAACTCCCCTGAAGTGTCGGATTGGAGGGGTTTTTAAGCATAAGAGATGCCCGCTGGTCTGCGGGTGCAGTTCTTTTTCTGACAAGCCAGTTATCATTTAACCCTTCCCGGGTAAATTCTGTGACACGGTTTTTATCGTTATTGTTTAACCGCTGATCATAACGTACCGAGCCTGCAGAAGAGGCGGTGTTATAGAGTTGTTTCGAAAAGTGCGTAGAGCTGTTAAAGCCCGTACCTATAGAGAGTATGGTTTCGTTCTCTTCAGGCATACTTCCTGTTTCGATACGGATAAAACCTCCCGAAAAATCGGAGGGAATTTCGGCAGACTGCGATTTAACTATCATAATACTCTCTATTTGCGAAGCCGGGAGTATATCAAAGGAAAATGAGCGGGTATCTGCTTCTGTACCGGGCACCGTTGAGTTATTTATCCAAACATTATTGTATCTGCTCGGGAGACCCCTTACTATTATATGTCTGTCATTAATTACAGAAACTCCCGGAATTCTCCTTACAACCTCTGCCGCGTTTCTGTCCTGCGACTTGGCTATTTCGCGAGAAGACATTCCGCTTACCACTGCATTTGCGTTTCTGGTTGCCTGAATAACAGCGAGTTGAGAGTTCATTCTTTTAACTGATGTAATAACAATTTCATCTAAAAAATTAGTATCCTCTTCCAGAACCATATCAACTCTTTTGTCCGAAGCAGTTATCTCTATATCTTCAATCGCTATTTTCCGGTAACCGATACATGATACCTCTACTCTGTGTATCCCGGGAGGTACATTAACCACACTGAAGCCACCGTTTAAATCGGTAGAAGCCCCTTTTGAGAGAGCGGGAAAAAATACGGCTGCTCCGATTACAGGCTCTCCTGTTTTACTGTCAATAACAACTCCCGAAAGGGAACCGCTGTAACTTTGTGCATTTGCAATTACTGCCCCTAAAATGTGCAGCGTCAGTAAAGACGAAATAATAAATAGTTTTCTCACTTTGTTATCATATTTTTACGGAGACAAAGCTATTGCGGCTTTGTTACGGGAGTAAGAAGAAAATATTAAGATATTCTTACAAAAAAAGGTATATTTACTTTGTTGATTAATGGTATAATATCTTTGCAACATCAAATTATAAGAGAATTTACAATGAGCAAAAAGAGAGTTCTTATAGTGGATGACGAAGAGGATTTATGTGAAATCCTCAGCTATAACTTAAAAAATGCCGGATTCGATACTGATGTGGCCTACTCTGCCGAAGAGGCCTACTCTAAAATCAAAAACAATTACGATATTCTGCTTCTTGATGTTATGATGGGGGCAATTTCCGGTTTTAAACTGGCCGAAATAATCAGAGAAGACTACTCAGCTGATATTCCCATTATCTTTATCACTGCCCGCGATCAGGAGACAGATAAGCTTAAGGGTTTCGGGCTTGGTGCCGACGATTATATTTCCAAACCTTTTTCGATAAAAGAGGTTATTGCACGGATAAATGCTGTTCTCTCGAGAATCTCCGGAGTTAAAACCGGAAACAATACCGCCAGAAACATTGTCTCTTTTAACGGACTTAAGATTAACCCCGGAAATAAAAAAGTTACGG
>CAYGGD010000114.1:0-5563 GCA_964349315.1 uncultured Muribaculaceae bacterium | reverse complement strand
GGGTTTTATACAGAGAACTCCAAGAGGCCGTGAGGTAACAGAATTGGCGTATAAACACCTTGGGCTTATAAAAGAGAATATTAACGGTTTTTCTCTATTTTGATAATAAATTTTATAAATACAATACGATGAAAAAATTATTTACAGTATTAATTTTAAGCATTTTATCTTTTGTTTATTCGGATCTTCATGCATGTACATCAGCAATTTTTACAGGCAAAGTTACAGCAGACGGTCGCCCGATTTTATGGAAACACAGAGACACAGGGCAGGAAAATAACAGAGTTGAATATTTTAAGGGAGAAAAATATAATTTTATTGGCTTAGTTAACAGCCCCGATAAAGGTGGTGTGGTTTGGATTGGAACAAATGATGCCGGATTTTCTATTATGAATACTGCCTCGTATAATCTTAAAGACGACGATGTTAAAGAGATGGATATGGAGGGCGAATTTATGTACAAAGCCCTTGCCGTTTGCAAAAATCTTGCTGATTTTGAGGAGTTTATCAATTCATATCCCAGACCTATGAGAGTTGAGGCAAACTTTGCGGCTATCGATTCTGAGGGGGGAGCTGCCTATTACGAAACAAACAACACAACATTTGTTAAGGTTGATGCAAATGATCAGAAAATTGCTCCCCACGGATATCTGGTTTACACCAATTTTTCCTATACAGGCAGGTTTAACGAGGGCATGGGATATATTCGCTATCAAAATGCAATGGACATTCTTTCAAGAGAAGTTCCTTCGGGTAAAATTACTCCTCACTGGATTTTCAACTCTCTTTCCAGATCTTTTTACCATTCCTTTAAGGGTATAGATCTTACCAATCCGGAACACTCTCCTGAAAAAAATACAGGATGGGTTATTGATCAGGATTATATTCCTCGCCGATCTTCAACAGCATCTGTTGCAATTCAGGGTGTAAATCCAGGAGAGAATCCCGAAATGATTATTATGTGGACAATATTGGGCTATCCTCCTGCTGGAGTTGCTGTGCCTATGTGGGTTAAGGCAGCAGATAATCAGCCGTCAGTTATGGTAAGGTCGCAGCAGAGCGAAAATGCTCTTGCTTGCGATAAAGCACTAGAACTAAAGTATAAAACCTTCTCGAACAAAAGGGGAAGTGGGCAGAGATACATGAACTTTAACCTTATTTATAACAGCAACAAAACAGGTTATATGCAAGAATTAGCCGCCTCTGAGCACTACATAGAAACTCTTTTCAGAGAACCTATCGAAAGATGGCGCAGAAACGGCTTAAATCTTAAAGAACTGCAAGAGTACTACAACGATGCCGACGAAGCTGTTAAAGGAGCGTATATGATGCTTACAGGCAGGTAAAGGCTACTCTATTCTTAAACTTTGCAAACTTAGTATGTGGCCATCGTTCGGAGCGGTGGCCACTATTCTTACACTCTTAACGGGTTTTTCCGGATATATAACAACCAAACCTCTTACAAAAGGAGAAGCTTTTATATAGTTTACTCCATCGTAGCTGTATTCGGCGTAGCCATCGGTTACTCCGTAAAATGATATTTTTGGAATACCTGTCTCTACTGTAATTCTCTTTGAATTAACCGGATCTTCGAATATGTAGGTTAGGTAATCACCCGCTTTTATTTTCGAGTTACTCCTGAAATAGGTATTAAAATTGTGATCTTTAAGGTTCTTTACAGGAAAACGAGGGTTCTCTTCAATAGAGGTTTCTATTGTAATATTGGGTTTAAGATAGGTGTAAGAGGCATTTTCCGGCATTACAGATACACTCTTAAGCTCATCTCTGAAAAATGTTGCAAAGCGGAATTCCTGTGGTTTATCTGTATATATATCACCTTTAAAAAGAGGAGATAAATGAGTAGGTTCGCTTTCGTCTGATGTATACCTTACAACAGCCCAAGGATAAGGTGAAACGGAACTGATTTTTCCATTCTCATATTTAACAGTTGGAGGGGGAACCCTAAATGCAATACCCATTTGATATAATCTGTCGAAGTGGGCAGAAGTTAAACGGTGGTAAAAATCTTCCCACTCTTTGTTTTCTGCCTTACTCCATCCCACCTCTGCAATTGCAGCAAGTCTCGGGTAGGTTTGATATTCCATAAATCTCGGTGGCCAACCCAAAAGCTCTGTCCACAAAGCTGCCTGCACTCCTACTATTAACTTTGCCTGTTCTTCGGTAAGCTGCGCAGTACCAATTGGATCCAGAGAGTAACTCTTTTCGAGAGTTACAATTCCTGCCCAGTTGTGTCCTTTTTCGACAGGAGATTGTTTCATATCAAAATAGCAGAACGGCCCGGGCATCATAATTGTCGGCTGCCCTTTAGTAACCGCCTCTATTCCCTTTTCTACGCTTCTCCAGGCATAAACTCTTGTATTGGGATTAAGATTGCCGCCATCAAGAATTTCATCCCAACCAGACATGTGTTTTCCCTGTTTTTCAACTATTGCCTCCATTCTTCGTACAAAATAGTTTAAAAGCTCTTCGTACTCCGTCATACCCTCTTTTTCCATAAGGCTATTGCAATGAGGACACGCTGCCCACTGGTCGTAATTAACCTCATCGCCTCCAATATGAATATTTTTTGAAGGGAAAAGAGAAGCAACCTCTTTTATTATGTTTTCCAGCATTTTAAAGTTGTTCTCTTTGCCTATGCACCAAACATTCATGTCTTCGCCCTGAACGCTCAAACCTCCGTTATCGGTGTCGCAGCCTACATGCGGATAAGTAGCGGTTACCGCTTTGCTGTGGCCGGGCAGGTCAATTTCCGGAATAACCTCGATGTGTCTAACAGCTGCGTAGTTCACAATCTCCGTTATTTGCTTTTGGGTATAAAACCCTCCATATCTTTTATTTCCGGAGCCAAAGGCAGCATTTAAAACCTCTCCGGGACCTCTCCATGCTCCTTGTTCTGTTAATTTAGGGTATTTCTTTATCTCTATTCTCCATCCGTTGTCGTCGGTAAGATGCCAGTGAAACTTGTTTATTTTGTGATGAGCCATCCAGTCGATGTATCTCTTAACGGTTTCTGCATCAAAGAATGTCCTGGAAACATCCAGCATCATTCCTCTGTATCCGAATCTCGGCTGGTCTTTAATAACTGCAAAAGGGAGAGTCCAACACTCATGTCCGGTAGGACGGCCGGAGTAAATTGCAGGAGGCAGCATTTGAAACAGTGTCTGAATTCCGTAAAAAATACCGGCTTCTGATGATGCACTGATAACCGCTCCGTTCACGGTGACACTTAAAGTGTACCCCTCAGGGGCAATTTCGTACTCTGAGTTAACATCGAGCATTATATAATCACTTTGGGGAGCTCTTGTTACAATCTTAAAATCGTATTTGGTAGCTGAAGCTAAAAACTCCCTCATATATTGAGCGTTAGAGTTGTTTTTTTCGTTGGTAAAAATAACAGTGTTATCTCCAAGGGTAAACTCACCTTCCGAGAGTTTGATTTCTGATGGTCTGGGAATAATGGTAAGTTGTGCCGCTAATGAAAACGTTATTAGCAAAGCGACAAAAAAGAGTATAATTTTTTTAGTCATTGCAAGCATTATTATCGGTTATTAAAAAATTACTGTAAAGGTACTAAAAATGAAACAGAGCTACATATAATTGCTAATATTGCTTAAAATTAGTAATATTGCGCACTTATAAACAGGTAATCGTAATGTCCGAAAAACTTAATTCTAAGGTACCTGAGGGCCCTTTGTCCGAAAAATGGACCAGGCATAAGTCTCAGATAAGAATAGTCAGCCCTGCCAACAAAAGAAAACTGGAAATAATTGTTGTCGGCACCGGTTTGGGGGGCGCTTCTGCAGCAGCGGCTCTGGGTGAGCTGGGCTATAATGTGAAGGTTTTTTGCATAAGCGATTCTCCCCGCAGAGCCCATTCTATTGCTGCACAGGGGGGAATTAACGCTGCAAAAAACTATCCAAATGACAATGACTCTGTTTACCGTCTTTTTTATGATACAATAAAAGGGGGCGACTATAGAAGCAGAGAAGCCAATGTGTACAGACTTGCCGAAGTTAGTAATCCTATTATAGATCAGTGTGTTGCACAAGGAGTTCCTTTTGCAAGAGAGTATGGCGGATTGTTAGATAACCGCTCTTTCGGGGGTTCTCAGGTTAGCCGAACCTTTTACGCAAGAGGACAAACAGGACAACAACTTCTTTTAGGGGCTTACGCAGCTCTGAACAGACAGATACATCTCAAAAATGTTGAGTCATTCACCAGAAGAGAGATGCTTGATGTTGTTCTTATTGACGGGCAGGCAAAAGGCATTATTGTACGAAATTTAATTACCGGAAAAATTGAAAGGTACGGAGCCCATGCTGTTGTTGTGGCAACAGGAGGTTATGGGAATGTATTTTTCCTCTCTACCAATGCTATGAACAGTAATGGTTCTGCGGTGTGGCAATGTTATAAAAAAGGGGCTTTTTTCGGGAATCCCTCTTTTACTCAAATTCACCCCACCTGCATTCCGGTTCATGGCGATCAGCAGTCTAAACTCACCCTTATGAGTGAATCGCTCAGAAACGATGGACGAATTTGGGTTCCGAAGAATAAGGAAGATGTTATAAAGATAAAAGAGAACATAATAAAACCTTCAGAAATACCCGAAGAGGCAAGAGATTACTTTTTGGAAAGGAGATACCCGGCCTTTGGGAATCTTGTACCTCGCGATGTTGCCTCCAGAGCGGCAAAAGAGCGATGCGATGCTGGTTACGGTGTTAATGAAACAGGGCTGGCTGTTTTCTTAGATTTCAAAGATGCAATAGCCCGGCTCGGTAAGGAGGTTATTCAGGAGCGGTACGGAAATCTTTTTCAGATGTATGAAAAAATTACCGATGTAAATCCTTATCAGCAGCCGATGATGATATACCCCGCAATTCACTATACAATGGGTGGCTTGTGGGTGGATTATAATCTGGAAACCACCGTTCCCGGCCTGTATGCTATAGGAGAGGCAAATTTCAGTGATCATGGAGGAAATCGTTTGGGTGCCTCGGCACTGATGCAGGGGCTGGCTGATGGCTATTTTATTCTTCCTTATACAATTGGAGATTATCTGGCCGGAAAAATTCAGGAGCCGAAAACCGACACGGCACACCCAGCTTTTGAAGAGGCAGAGAGGGCAATTAAAGATAAAATCAACACGCTCTTTTCAATTAAGGGAAGGCAGCCGGTAGACTATTTTCATAAAAAACTGGGCCATTTAATGTGGGATTATGTAGGTATGGCCCGTAATAGCCAAGGGCTGGAAAAGGCCATTGTGCAAATCAGAGAGCTAAGAGATGAGTTTTGGAAAAATCTGTATGTTCCCGGCGAAAACAACGAGCTTAATCAGGAGATAGAGAAGGCCCTGCGGTTAGCAGACTACCTTGAAATCGGAGAACTTATGGCGCAGGATGCACTTATGAGAGAAGAGTCGTGCGGAGGCCATTTCAGAGAGGAGATGCAGACAGAAGAGGGAGAGACAAAGCGCGACGATCAAAACTTTATGTTTGTAGGTTGTTGGGAGTATAAAGGAGGTAACAATCTATCTGTTATGCAC